>WALP01000030.1 GCA_015522785.1 Candidatus Parvarchaeota archaeon | reverse complement strand
TATTCTTCGCATGAACCATATTTGATTAAAAATTTGGGTAAATCTCTAAATGAGGATTTGGGTAGTTTAGTAAGAATCATGTATAATCCAAATGAAGCTGATTCTTCTTTTGAAAAACAAATAAAAGCTCTTGAGAGATTTTATGTTAATGAATTCAAAAACAGTAGTGGAGTGATATTAGCGGATGATGTGTTAGGAACTGGAAGGACATTATATCTATCCAATAAGTTGATAGAACTATGTGGCGTTTCTAGAATATATCCAACTGTTGTTGAATTGAGCCCACACGCATTGGATAATCCTGGCTCTGTTGAATTTATCAATCAAAAGGGAAATGCACAGATAATGGAATCTTATTTTGGGACGAATTCATTGTATTTTCCACCTTCATTTAAACATATTTCTAACAAAAAGAAGAGTATACTTTTCAAAAAGGTAAGAAAGCAAGAAATTAATATTGGGGACATAGAAAATTTGTTGGATTAAATATATCTTCTGCATCTTGGGCAGTAATACCTTTGATATTGTGGGACATATTGTAATGGTGTCCCGCAATAAGGGCACACTTTCTGCTGAACTTGAGGCTGCTGTGCGGGAGGTTGCGTTGGATTAATTGGTGTTTTTTCTTCAGGCATATTAAACTCTTCACCTTTTTCTTCAGGCATTTTAAATTCTTCTTCTCCACCACCTATCTTTTCGTTTCCAAAGTCCATCTTTTCTTCTTTCCCCATTCCTTTTCCGAAACCTTCTCCACTTCCTTTGAATTTTCTAATTAGCTTAACGACTAAAGCAATTCCAAGTATTATTACGACTGCTGTTATCCCTCCGCTAAGTCCTTCAAGAAATCCTACAATTACAAATGAAATACCAACTAATCGAATTACCCATCTAAATCCTGCGAAAATTGAAATTAGCGCGAAAAGCAGGACAATTCCAAGGGATATTTCTTTTGCGTAAGGAATAGGAAACAATGGATTTAGAAATTGAGATGGAATGATACCACCTAAAATGGAAACTAAAACTTCTCGTGGGATTTCGAATATTTGGAAAATAAAATCCAACGCCATAAAAAATAAATTTATTTGTTAGTTATAAAAGTAAGGATTACGTTTTAAATCTTGACTAGCGCCTTGTAATTATTTTGATTATATCCCCGTGCTTCAATTTAGTTTCCTTACCTATTTTCCTTTTTGTTTTGCAGTCAATCGCACCTATAAATTTGTCGCCAATGTCACTATGAATCTTATATGCTAAATCAAGGGCTGTCGCGCCTCTTGGAAGCAAATACGCGTCCGGTAAAACTCTTCCCTTTCCATCAGTGAGTTTATTTTCGTCTTCAACCGGAAAAACCACAATGTATCCCAATTTGTTTAGCACGGTTTCGTTTATCGCCTGCTGAACGCCGGTATTGCCAAGAACTTTTAGGACTTTCTCTTTGACAAATTTAAGCGCCCTTTCTTGCTTTTCATCTGGGTTTCCAGTTATCTCAAATTTGGATTCACCTGGGATATAATTTATTATTTTCTTTTCGTTAGCTTCCCTAAGAACAAGCTCGGATTCCGCGGATGCGGGAACAATAGAATAATCTGCCATCTCCTTTTTTAGGACTTCGGCGTTCTCTCTTGCCTTTGGTATGTCGCACTTGTTTGCCACTATTATAATGGGTTTTGATTTCGCGCGCAGGGCGATTGCGAATTCAAGAAACTGCTTGTCGCTCCATTCCCTGATTTTTGCCAAGTCATAATTCAGCTCTGCCGTCGCCTTTAGAATTTGTTCTTTTGTTATCTTCATCCCCGAAAGCTTTTCCGCTATTTCATTGGCGCTGATTTTTTGGTTGTGCCTTGTTCTGAAATGCTTGATTAGGATGTTTTGTATCCAAAAATCAATTTCCTCATTTAGAAATATTATGTCATCCTTTGGGTTTCTTGTCCCGACTGGGACTTGATTCCCCTTTTCATCTGTAGCTCCCGAAGCGTCTACAACGTGTATCAACGCGTCCGCCTGCCTTAAATCATCAAGGAACTGATTTCCAAGTCCAAGTCCTTCGTGAGCGCCTGGAATCAATCCCGCGACATCAATAACCTCAAATGGGACAAATCTGAATCCCCCGGCGCATGGGGAATTTCCAGGATGACATTTTAATCCTCTCTCGCACGCAGGGCACTTTATTTTGACATATGCCATTGCCCTGTTTGGCTTTATCGTTACGAATGGGTAGGGTCCAATTTCTGCCGGTGCTAGAGTCGCAGCTCTAAAAAAGGTCGATTTTCCAACATTTGCCTTTCCAACTATGCCGATTAACATACATCCTTCATAGATATATTAGTTTATTAAAATTTACAATAGAAACATTTATATACCACTATAAAGTAGTAAATAACATGGAAACTTTAAGTGAATTGGAAAAAACCCTTATGTCTGAATCATCTGCTCATGAAAGGGACAGAATTGTTACTGATTTTTATATTGCTCATGAAGATGAGATTTTGAAAGATCCAGAAGTATTAATTAAATTTTCCAATTATCCTTTTGAAACATTGTCATATGATGAAGAACGTAAATTAAAGAGGAATATGATAATGTCTTATTTTGAGAATAATAACCCATCTTTAGATGATGCTCTTTTTGTTTTGAGGGGAGGAGAAGAAAGCGTTGGATTGAGTGATGGGGACGATGCATATTATGAATTTCCTATTCTTAAGTTGCTTTCAGACGATGATTTGGATTACATTCTTGAAAGAGTTAAAGGTGGGAATAAAATTGTAGGTAAAATTTTGGATTCATTTGATGCTAAAGACTTGGAGGAATATCCAAATGTTATAAAATTTTCTTATCTTAACTCTAACGATAATGAATTTTTAAGTTACTTAAAAACTATTGCGGATTTTGCAGAAAGAGATGAAACTATAAGGATAAATTATCTTGCTAATATAAGAGGTGTCAAAAATGTCAGCAGGCTTGTTGAGGATCATGGTAGAGATGTGGTTATGTATTCTTTGTTAAATAATATTGATGTTGAAGAAGTTATTCCTGAACTGGCGGAATTGTTGCTTGTAGAACCAAAATTAAAAATTGCATATATGCAGGCACAGGAATATGGTAAAATGTTTGAGGATGTTAGAATAGATATAGCAACAATATTAGATGATTTGAAAAATTTAAAATCCGATTTCGGGGTAAATGATAAAGATGGATATTTTGAACTTTTAGAGGATGACGCAGAAATAATTTTTAGAAAAAAATATGGCGACAATCCCGCTATTGTGTTAAATCCAAGCTATAAAAAGCAAGAGAGAGATGGAATAGATGCATACCAACATAAAATGGAAGCATTGCAAATGACATATTCATCTTACAAAAAATTTATAGATAAAATTCGTGTTTTTACGAACTTGTCTAGTTATGATAAGTAATGCTTAAAAAGTGTGCTCTTTCTTTCATTATTATGAAAATAGCAGTTATAGACAAAGACAAATGTATCGCGCCGGATTGTGGTTATCCATGCATAAAATCATGTCCTCTAAACAGAGCTGGCAAGGAGTGTATGTCTATCGGCGAAGACAAGAAGCCAATAATAGATGAAAATATGTGTATTGCGTGTGGCATTTGCGTAAAGAGATGTCCAGTAGGTGCAATTCACATAATAAATCTACCGGAGGAACTGAAATCTCAGGCTCTTCACAGGTATTCCAAAAATGGATTCAAACTTTTCAGGACAATTATCCCTCACTTTGGTAAGGTTGTTGGGGTTTTGGGACCCAACGGTATTGGTAAGACGACTGCGATTTCTATACTTGCTGGAATAATTTATCCCAATCTTGGAAATCCCGGAGAAAAGCCGGACAAAAAAGAAATTTTGAAATTTTTCAGGGGAACAGAGGCGCAGGTATATTTTGAGAAGCTGTTTAACAATGAAATTAAGCTTGCAGTCAAGCCGCAGTATGTTGACGCGATTCCAAAAGAGTTTGATGGAAAAGTTAGAGAGCTTTTGGAAAAAATAAATTCGACGGGGAAAATGGAAGAAGTCGCGAAAGAGCTTGGAATTGATAAGATTCTTGACAGGGATATTAAGAACATTTCTGGCGGGGAGCTCCAGAGGGTTGCAATTGCCGCGACAATATTGAAGGGCGCGAACGTGATGTTTTTCGACGAGCCGTCATCATATCTTGACATAAAGCAGCGGCTGAATGTCGCCGAGTTGATTTACGGCTTGGCCGACGAGAACACGAGCATTAATGTCATTGAGCACGACTTAATTGTTTTGGACTACATTTCAGATTTGACACATATAATGTATGGCAAGCGCGGGGTGTATGGTGTAGTCTCGCATCCCATGTCCGCGAAAAACGGAATCAACACATATCTTGGCGGGTTTTTGAAGGACGAAAACGTCAGGTTTAGGGATTATCCAATCAAGTTTGAAGTTCATCCCCCGCAGGTAAGCCAGAACTTTCAGGTGCTTGCAAAGTGGGAAGAGATGAAAAAGAAACTTGGTGACTTTCAGCTTGATGTTTCTCCCGGAGAAATAAATGTGAATGAAATTGTCGGCGTTTTGGGGGAAAATGGAACTGGAAAAACCACGTTTGCGAGGATTTTGGCGGGAGAAATAAAACCGGACGATGGGAAAATTGACAAGAATATGAAAATTTCATACAAGCCGCAGTATATAAAACCCGAGTCCGAGCTAACGGTTGCCGAAACATTAAAGGCAGTAACAAAAGAGTTCGGAACGGATACTTATAGGTTGCAAATTATCAAACCTCTTCAGTTGGATTATCTGCTTAATAAAAAAGTTAATCAGCTTAGCGGCGGGGAGCTCCAGAGGGTTGCAGTCGCCACATGCCTTTCGCGGGAGGCAGACATTTATCTTTTGGACGAGCCGTCGGCGCACCTGGACGTGGAGCAGAGGCTTTTGATTGCCAAGGCAATAAAGGATTTAGTAAAAAAGAGAAAATCTTCCGCAATAGTCATTGACCATGACATTTTGTTCCTTGATTATATCTCTGATAAATTGATGGTTTTCAAGGGCGAACCGTCAAAGAGAGGCGAGACTATCGGTCCGCTTTCAATGAAAGACGGAATGAACACCTTCCTTAAGGAGGTAAACATAACTATGCGCCGCGACGGGCAGACAAAGCGCCCTAGGATTAACAAGCTTGATTCTGTGTTGGACAGGGAGCAAAAACAAAAAGGAGAATATTATTACTCTTAAAGATAATCGTCAATTTTCTTTTGTTTGTAACGTTCATTTTGGGAAATGTACTCTTGGATTGCAGTTGATAAGATATCATTGGGTTTCTCATCATTTCTTTCTGCCAATTCCTCAATCCCTTTCATAGCCTCGTTTGAGATATCAATTGTGATTCTGGTATATCCTTCAGGAACTTCAATATATCTCATATAAAACTCGAGAGCTTCTCTTACATTTTTTGAAAAATCACCGTGTCGTTCGCCTCTATAAAATTGTATGAGATAATCAGGTAATCTAAATGTTACTCTTTCTTTTGTTTCTTTGTTAGTTGCCATAACTTAATAGTTGTAACAGATATTTATAAATGTTTTGACTATCCCTTCTCGCCGTAAATGTGGACATACGTCCAGAATAATTTTTTCTGTCGCCATACTTTTACCTTAAAACCATGTCTTTCAAAAAGCTGGTGTAATTCTACTTTGTCCTCAATTATTGGCTTGTCAAGGAAGTGCCCGGGATAATCATAATCCACGAAGTATATCTTGCCGTTCTTACGCATCCTCTTCTTTATTTCATTGAGTATAAAATCAAGTCTGTCTATGTAACCAAGCACGCCCACGCCAACAACAGCGTCGAGCTTTCTAAGTTTTTTGTCCACCTTTTTGTTCTTGCTCAAGTTGTAGAAGTTTTCCCTTATGAATTCCACGTTTTTGATGTCCATCTTCTTTGAAATTGTTTTTGCTATGTTTAACGTTCTTTTGGAAAAATCAACGCCGTATACAATCCCAGATGTAGGTATAACTTCCTTTGCTATCTTGTTGGTTATAACTCCGACACCGCATCCCAAGTCAAGAACCCTTTCGATTGTCACATCACTCAAATAATTTAAAATGTGATTCGAGATGTCTTTGTCAATGAACAATTTGTCAAACCAATAGCTAATACCAGCGAATACATCTGAAAACATTTTGATTATTCTCTCATGATAACCAAGGGTTGCTATGAAATAAAAGTCGATTCCAAGTAGGATGAAGATAGAACCTATAAGAATATTCTCGAATGTTGTTGAAATAATCATAACGCCGATAAGCAGTGCTGCAAGCCCAAAGGATATAATTCTTGGAAAGGGGAGTTTGAATTCTCTTTTTAGGTGTGGATGAGTCTTTCTTAGTTTAGGCACACTTAAAATAGTAATTACGTACATCATTATTGCTAAAGGCAGCGCTATCCCAAGTAGTAGCTTGTAAGAGCCGGACAAAATAACAAGTATGGTAATTATTGCTTGTAATATTATAGCTATATATGGAGTTTTGTATTTTTTGTGTACTCTTCCAAAGCTGGCAGGTAGGACTTTATCTTTTGACATAGCGTATATCAAACGAGGAGTTGTTATTATCCATGATGCTGCGCTCCCCATTATCGTTACTACAGTGAGTAAGGCTATAAACTCAACAATCTGTGGGGAAAAAAACTTAGATGCCACGAGTAAAAGAGGATAACTTGACGCCCCAAGTTCTTTAGCAGGTACAGATGTTAAGGAAACAAAAATCAGAAACATGACGAATGCGGAGATGATAATTGTTCCAATAAGTAATGCTTTTGGTATATTCTTCCTTGGGTTTTTTGTTTCTTCTGATAAATAGGTTACAGACTCCCACCCAAAAAAAGTTTCAATTGCGTAAAAGGTTGCAATGATAATGGGCATTGTTGCAGCCCATCCAATTCTCCCAATATCTTTAATATTGTTTAGATTGATGGCGGTGCTTCCTGAAAATGAGATTAATGAGAGGACAGTTATAGTAACCATTGAAAAGCCGACAAGCATCTTTCCGCTTATGCTTATTCCCCTAAGACTGACATAGTTAATGATAAGAATATAAGATATTGCGATAATCATTTTTAAGGTATAAGATACAGGAAAGATTATACTTAGATAATCTATGCTTCCAACTATTAACATCGCAATGACTATATTTGCTACAATCCATGACATCCAGCCGACTGTGAATCCAGTTGTTTTCCCAAACGCCTTTTTTGTGTACTCATATACACCTCCTGCTTTTGGATACATACTGGATAATTCTGAAAATACAGATGCAATTAATATGGATATAACAATAGCGAGCATCCATGAGATTATTGAGTCCGAGCCAGCAATTGACGCTGCGATTCCTGGTGCAAAAAATATTCCCGTGCCTATAAGTGCGTTAATCGTTAAAAAAATCAGCATGCGGAATGATAAACTTCTCTTTAATGCCATACTTTCTCAACAAGAATATTGTTTAAATAATTATTTGAAGGAATCTTTAAGTGTTATACATAATACAATTACAGTTATTTCTACTAACATACTTATCAAAGCTAAAGTAGAAAATAGACTTGGCAAGACTAAAATTGCTAGTATCAACATCAACATAGTCATTATTATTGTTGTCCACCATCCCCACATCTTTTTCTTGAAAATGCCAACAAGAGCTGCTGCAAGAATTGTAGTTATTATAATAGAAATTACAGCACTATGAGATGCTCCCAATATAGTAAATCCAATCGTGTCTAACACCTTTACGATAACCAAAAAAACCATTAACACTAACAATGCTGTGAATTCTACAGATTGGATTTTTTGTTTTTTTGCCACATGTAGTTCAAACTTTGTGGATATTTAAGGTTTACTGACAAATTTGTTGTCTTTAATGTAAAATCTCCATTCATATTCTATTCCCTTGGAGATACCAACTCTCTTTGATTTTTTTATTTTAACTTTTTTTCCGATGTCATAGATATGAATCTCATCTCCTACACTCTTATTATGCTGTTTCATTGTTATCCCAAATGCCTGGCATAATTTTCCAGGTCCATTGCATAATTCTGTTATATCTTCTTTGTTTCTTCTTTTTTTCATTGCTGCAATTCCTTTTGTGGGCTCAACCGCGCGTATTAACACCCCGCCAGCTTCATTTTCGTCGCACGTGAAATTTAGAAGGTAGTACATACCATAATTGAGATATATATATATCGTTCCATATTCTTCTATAAGCGGCATAGAACGGGGAGTAGGTTTATAGGCATGGCTTGCAGGATCATCCTTGTACGCCTCTGTTTCTACGATTATCCCTTCACACCCTTTAAATTTTAATTTTTTCCCAAGCAGTGCTTTAGCTACCCATACGGCGTCTTTTTTGAAGAAATTTTTCTTAATTTCCCTCATATTGCCAAGAAATCTAAAGTATTATATATACTCTTTGCATCGCTTAAATATGGGTGAGGTAAATTTTAAACAAATAGCCCCTCTTCTTTTAATTTTGCTGATAATTGGGGTAACTTTAGCAATTGTTGGACCTGTAGTGAATAATTCCTTTGAAGGGGTATACTCTTTTTTATCTACAATTGATGTCAATAGTGTTCGTCAATTTATTTATTCTTTCGGCATTGTTGCCCCTTTAATATTTTTGATTTTGCAGGTTGTGCAGGCGGTTATTGCTCCAATACCCGGGTTTGTATTCACAATCGCAGGAGGGCTTATATTTCATCCTTTGATTGGGATTCTGCTCTCAATTGTCGGAAGCATGATAGGAGCAGCTATATGCTTTTTGATTTCCAAGAAATATGGGCGCCCTTTTATAATCAAAATTTCCAAAAAAGAGGATTTGGGGTATTTAGATGAGCTATTTGAGGAAAACGGAGCTCTTGTGACTGCCATTTTTAGGGCAATCCCTGTTATGTCATTCGGGCTTGCTAGCTATTTAATAGCCTTGACAAAAATTGACTTTAAGGAGTACATGTGGGGCACTTTCATTGGGTTGATACCCACAACTTTTTTTTATACTTATCTTGGGTATTACCTTTTGGATAACCCATTACTTTCCGCATTTGTTGGACTTTTGCTTTTGGCATTCTTCATAGCTATGCCGTTGATATTCCCTTTCATTAAGGGATATATAAAAAGAAAAAAGGAAAAAAGAAATAAGGTTATATTTTGAAGTTTTCTATGACTAAATACAACGCTCCAATGAAGCCGAATAGCCATGCCAATGTTCCACCTACCCACTGTCCAATCAACAATATTGTGTTGCTGTATGTTTGTCCTGCAAGCACGTTAGCAAACACTTGGAAAGCGTGGTAGAACAAAAGCCATGCTGCTCCTATGCCAACAAACTTCAATCCGTTCTTTGATTTAAAGCCCGATTGCTTCCACAACCAAACAAAGATTAGCCACGCGATGGCTATCAATGGAAGCAAAAGTGCTTGTGTCACTTCTACCATGCTTTTCTAAAGCAAATTGAGGTTTAAAAATATTTATAATTGAATTGTGTCAATTTGTCATTTTTAAGTTAAAATTAAAAAAAAGAGAGGAGGGAAGAATAAAAATTAAGAGAAAGAGCGTGATTTTACTCTACCTAACCACCACTTTGCACCTTCCGATGTTGATTCTCTCCTACGCTTTTCAACAGCTTCAAGCCAAAAATCCACATTGTAAAAATATCCTTGCATGATTATCACCTCCGACGATAACCCAAAAGGGTAGGTGAAGGATTACTTCACCCGGCTAATAATCTGTAGTAGATGAAGGTATTAATATTTTGCAGGGGGTTGTCCAGTAATTCCACTACTCGCTTGGAGAAGGAGTGATTCTCATTAAAATTTCGATTAATATATAATAAATTGGGAAGAAAACTAGTGCAGATATTAGCGTGTCTAAACTTATTGGAATAATTCCGTAAAATATTGGCGTGAGAAATATAATAACGTATGTGACTTCTCTCACACGTCCTATATATCTTGCTACATCTTTACCTCTTATCCCCTCTATCAAAACAGTCAGTCCATACATTATTAGAAAACCTATCATTGCTATTTTGAATGGGGTTTCACTGCTTAACACAAAGTTTTGGGTGATTTGTCTTCCCCAGTCCAGTCCTACCCATAGTGCTACGAAACCATTTGATATGGCATTCCCTATATGTGTTCCTTTATGTTCTTGATATATATCGCCGATTATCCAATTGATATAAACAGGAATTAACACCCATAGTAATTCTGGGTGAGTTATTGGAGATGAGATAACAATTACGAATACACTCACAAAATTGGGTAACATAATTAAGGAATATTTTTGTGTTTTAAAAACATTTTTAATTCCTGGTTAGGTTTTTAATATATGCTTGATATGAGGAAGTTTTTTGGCATAGAACCTAATGACATCCAAAGAAGGATATCCATATCCTCCCTTGTTTTTGGTGGGACGTTTATATTAGATATCATCCTTATTGTTTCAATTGGATTTTTGTCTAAAGGTATTGAAATATTTAAGGTATTTGTAAAATATTACCCACCATTTTCCTTTGAAAGAGTCGTAACTTCCATTTTAATCCTTTCTGTTGGTGTTTTTGTTTCATTAGTATATTACATCTTGCTCCCAATGGGGCCTCCACCAAGAATCAACACTACTCCAGAAATAGATTTTAGGTTTTGAAAAGTTTTTTAACATTTGAACTTCTTTTCTTTCCATGGAAATTGACAATGAGATTAAAAAGCTGCTAAAAGATAAAAAATTAGTGTCAATATATGAAATGCTGTCGAATGATGCTGAGGTTAAGGCGCTTGTGAGATATACAAATATCGTTTCTATAAAGCGACTTGGTTACAATGACCATGGAGAAACCCACTCAAAGATAACCACGCGAAACGCCCTTCACTTGCTCAATTTGCTTTCTAAAACTATAAATCCGAATATTGTTAAGGAGAAATTGGGGGATTATAACGATGCGAAGCTTGCAGTTATGCTTTCAGCGTACCTTCATGATATTGGGATTTCTGTCAATAGGCAGAACCACGAGGAATTCTCCGTTGTTTTGGCGCAACCGATTTTGAGGAGGTTTCTTTATGATTATTATGGAGATAATGAAAAAAAGATATCCACCATCTTGCCTATAATACTTGAGGGTATAATATGCCACATGGCCCATTACAAGCCGTCATCTGTAGAAGGAGGTATAATTTCCGTCGCGGATGGATGTGATATGACAAAAGGTAGGGCAAGAATTCCGTTCCATATAGGAGAGAGGGACATACACGAGTACTCCGCGATGGCGATTGATGAAGTCAGCATAAAACGCGGAAAGAATAAGCCGGTAAAGATTACGGTAAAGATGAGCAGTGCTGCAGGTGTTTTTCAGGTTGAGGATATACTTTTAACCAAACTAAGGAACTCTGGATTAAGTAAGTATATCAAAGTTGAGTCTATTGTGAGTGAAAGGGGAAACATTTACAAGGACACGTATTAGAAGGGGAGCTTCCTAAGGAACACAAGGTAAGAATTTCTTTTTATTTTGACTCTGAATTTTATTTCTGATGTGGCGTCCTTCAGTATTATTTTTGCTATTTTTATTGTTTTGAGGCTTGTTTCTTTTGCGGCGTCCAAAAGCTCTTCGACTTGGCTTATATTGGGCAAGTAGCACACAAGAAACCCTCCAACTTTCAGCGCCTTTTCTGCGTGCTTCAACGAGTTCCAGGGGTCGGGCATGTCCAATATAACAACATCAACATTTTTCTCGCGGATTCCGTCATGGGTGCTTTTGTTTTTGAATTTTACGTATTTTGAAAGCCCGAACATCTTCACGTTTTCTTTTGCGATTTTCAGAAAGTCTTCCCTCTTCTCGTATGAGTACACCTTCCCTTCTGGCTTGACAATGTTAGCGAGGTATGATGTCAGCGCCCCGCTGCCGCTTCCAGCCTCGACTACTTTTGTTCCGGAGGATATTCCAGTGTATGCCGCTATAAATGCTGCATCTTTTAGGGTTATTATCTGCGGGCCTCTCTTGATATTCTCAAACTTATCGACAAAATCCGCCTCGAGCACAATTATTTTTTTGCCGGCGCTCGTTGTGATTACGTCGCCGTGCTTCGCCTTCTTGATTTTTTTTGTTTCTATTACTCCAAGATAAGTATTTACTTGGTCTTTTGATAAATCAATATTTAATTTTTTGCCATTTTCATCAAAGAGGATTTTCATAAGTCTTTTAAACCTTCTTTCTTTTTTATTCTTAATGGAAACAGTTTTTGTGCCCGTGGAATACAAGAAACCTCTTAGTGATGAGTTTATGGAGAAAGTCGCTGAGATTTCATGCAACAAAGTTGGAATTTTTACCACAATTCAATATTTGAATCAGCTTAGTCAGCTTGAAGAGTTTTTGAAGAGCAAAGGAAAAGAAGTGTTCATAGGGAATCCCACCTATAGAGCAGTTAAAAAAGGGCAGGTTCTCGGTTGCGATGTAACATCTCCGCTTTCTGTTTCAAAATATGTTGATTGTTATATTTACCTTGGAAGTGGTTATTTCCACTCCATATCTCTCTCGCTTGAGTTGGACAAGCCAATCTTTCAGGCAAATCCAGTGACGGAGATTGTGAATCCAGTGAATCAAAGCGAGGTTGAGAGATACAAAAAATTAAGGAAAGAAACGATTTCAAAGGCAAAAAAAGCAAAGGTTTATGGGATTCTTGTGTGTACAAAGCCAGGGCAATATGCTCTTGGACTTGCAAAAGAATTAAAGAAAAAAATAGAAGCGAAAGGAAAGAAAGCGTATATATTCATGTTTGAAACGTTGTCGCCTGAATCTCTTTTGGACTTCCCAAACATTGAAGCATGGGTCAACACAGCATGCCCAAGAATAGCAATTGACGACATCGAAAGGTTTGACAGACCTGTAATAAATCCTGGTGATTTGTGATGATAGGTTCGATTTTGCTTATTTTGATGTATATGTTGCTTGTGATTATTGGACTAATTAGCGTTGATGTGATTAACAGAAAATTTGTGCACAGAGAAATAAGGCACAAAAAGTCAATCGCAATGGGAATTTTTTTAGCTGCTTATACTCTTCTTGTGTTTTCGCTTTATTATTCCCTTTCTTTTGATGGCGTTCTCTGGGGAAGCCCTCACTTTTGGGTATTTGCTCTTTTCGCATTTATAGGCTTGCCAGTTTCAGTAGCTTTGACTGTCGGAGCATATTTACTTTACTTTAAAAATTTCTCCGTAAAATCTATAGTTGTTTTAATTGTTTCCATGTTTTTGTTTTCTTTTGCGGCGTCGAATTTTCATGATTTTGTTTGGTGTGCTCATGCGACAAATTTTTACACACATGCGAAGGCAGGTAGCTACGACTTGGAAGTTTGGAGATATGTACTTGGTATGCCAAATGATTACCGAATATTTGGTGGGTTCATGACTTTGCTTATGTCGATTTGGATGTTTTTGGGATTTAAATTTGCAAACAGCTTTTTGAGAGATATAAATAAAAAGTTTGTTTTTGCTGGGGTACTTTTATTGGGTTCCTTCCTCTATTTTGTTGATATGGCTCCTTTTTACGGACGAATTGTTGTAATCCTCTCAACGGCAACGCTGCTTCCCCTTTCAATTTATTCTTTTATAAAATCGTTTGAGAAAGTAAAATGGTAAAATTTGGACAGCACTTTATAAAAAGCGAAAGCCTGCTAAAGGAAATAGCAGATTATGCGCATATTTCTAAAAATGATGTTGTTGTTGAGATAGGTGCCGCTGACGGCAGGTTGACAAAGTACTTGACGGGCGCCAGGAAAGTTTATGCTGTTGAAATAGACAAAAAATTAATCCCAAAACTTGAAGCGCGTAAGTTTGAAAATGTTGAAATAATAAATAAAGATGTGCTTGAATTTGAGTTTCCAAAAAATGTAAATAAGATAATTGGGAATTTGCCGTATGAAATTTCATCACCCATTACAGAAAAAATCTTGCTGTTCCTTAACTCACAATTGCATTCTGGCGTCAAAAATTTGCTTGCAATTCTCATGTATCAGCGGGAGTTTGCTGAGAGGATGACTGCATTTCCAGGGATAAAGGACTACTCCCGCCTTTCGGTGCTGGTTAATTATTACGCAGACTGCGAGATTATCAAAAGCATTTCAAAGGGTGTTTTTCGCCCGCTTCCAAAGGTTGATTCATCCTTGGTTAAGTTGATTCCTAAAGATGTAAAAAGAGATGACAGTCTTTTTGAAGTAGTGAGAATGCTTTTCACACACAAGAACAAGAAGGTAATTAATGCGCTGATAGACTCGAGACAATTTTTGAAAATTAAGGATAAAAGCAGGCTAAGAACAGAACTTCCAAAACTGCTCGGCAAGCTTGGAGAAATAAAAGTTTTTTATTTAGAGATTGATGATATAATTGAGATAAAAGAAAGGATAAAAGATTTTATTTAAGGTGATTAAATGTCAAAATTCCCAATACATTCCCCAATACATTCAATACATGGAGAAACCTTTTGCCACGAAAGCGAAGACATTGAGAAAGTCAAAAAGGCGTTTGAGTTGTTTTTTAGTAAGAAGGACATAAAGCAGAAATCTCGGGACGGCGCATATGGCACTAAAGTGAAGATATTATCCGCAGATGTAAAAGGTAAAAAAGCACAAAAAACACTGGACTTTATTGTCTCATCTCTTTCAAGAAAGGACAAAGAAACATTGTCAGGTGAAATACGCAAACGTATAGATGATGATGGCAAGTTTTATATGCGCTTTGACAAGCAGCAGGCGTTCAAGAATGAAAAAATTGTTTTGTGCAATTGCGAGGATGCTGTACAAATTATAATCTCGCTGGAGGGTTACCCAGCTAAGATTGGGAATTTTGTCGAATCTGCCCGCAAGATTTTTTCATAATGTTTTTAAGTTAGGGTTTTATTCTATTTATTGGTGAACAAAATGGTTTTTGATAAACAAACTATTGTTGGGAAGTATGAAGATCAATTCAAAGTTAAAGACATGAAGAATAAGCATATTTTTCATGATATTTATACAAGAGTTGGAGACCCAGAGGAGCTTAGGGGGTTCATAGTTGAACTTCTGCAGGATTCTGACTGGAAAACTTCAATCAATGAGCTGACGAAATTCGAAGATGAGGAGATGGAACCCATTTTTCGCGGAGGCAGGTTGAAACCAATTCGAAGCATAATCAAAGCATTCAAGCAGATAAAAAAAGGTCCTAAATATCCATGGGTTTGGAAATTGTTTTTCCTTATCGGTGCGGGTTTTCTTGGATTATATTTGTATGCGTTAATGGTGCCAAACAACTGGAATATGAATTTGATTCTTGAGGTGACACCTGTATGGTTCATACTTGCATTGATTGTATACAGCATCAAAGAGACAGTTTCCCTCGCGATGTGGGTAAAAATATCAGGTGTTTATGACATTAATGACGGCAATGCAGATGTGAGAATCGTCCTCGCGGCTGATGCTGACAAGAAAGATAAGGAAGCGTTTGACAAGTTGGAAGAAGATATGTCTGAGATTTACAGCGTTTTGAACAGAAAATATGTTCCAAGAAAGAAGCCAACAAAAACGGAAATTGTAAAAGTTTTAAAGCCGAAGAAAAAGCAGCCTGAATTATCATTGATGAAGACTATGAAGGATATTGACCAACAGATTGCGACATTGAACAAGAGATTTATCAATAAAGAGATATCAGAAGAGACGTATAAGGAACTCAAGAACGAGCTGGAAAAGAGAAAAACAAAGGCAGAAACAGTTTTGGACTTGCTTTCAATTTGATTTTTAATTTTTTCTTTTTATCCCACAAACAATCTATACTTATCTTTGTTCTGAAGTTCTTCAAGAATTCTTTTGATTATGCTTTGCTTTGGGTCCGGAATTAGTTTTATCCTGTTTTTTATATCCTCATACGACTCAAACGGCTTTTCTTTTCTTGCGTCTATAATATCCCACATATGTTTCTTTCCAATCCCAGGTATAATCTCGAGAGTGTGGAGTCTGGTTGATATTGGACCACACTTGTTGAAGAATTCCACGAATTTTTTCTCTTTTTCCTCAACCATTTTTTCAATTAAATTCTTCAGCTCGCCTTCGGCGGTTTTACTTAATGTTTCATAATCTATTCTTCCTGCTACATGATGAATTCTGTCTCTCTTGTCCGGGCCAATATACACTCTTTCACCAGGCTTTAGAAATACACCTTTTTTTGGGACAACTTCTAACAAAACGAGGTGGTTCTCACCGAGAACTTGCGCTAAAGGAATCCTCCGAGCTGAGTTCGCGTGCCCGTGAGGAAGAAAATCCAATACTATACCATAATCTTCTCTTGGTGTTGCTCGTCTTTCCATATACTTCACTTTTCATATTTTTTCACTATTTCTATGATTTTTTGCATTTCTTCTTCGTTAAACTGCATTTTTGATTTTGCAAGTATGACTTTTAAATCGTCAATATCCTTTGGCAAGATATCCACAATTTTTATAATTTGGTCATCTTTGAGCTTTCTCATTTCGAGAGATGAAAGCTCCTTAACCAGCTTTTCCGCCTTTTTGGCGTCAAGTTTTGAAAACTTTTTGGCATGTTCATAAGCCAATTTTTGCTCGTATCCTTTTTCTTCTATCTTTTCAAGTATTTCTTTCACTTTTGAGATAGGTATGAATGTTTCTTTTACTTCTTCATAATCAACCAAAATAATCACCCTACACTTTCTTTAAGTGGGTTGGCGCGCAAATAACTTTCTTATATTTGTTGCCTTCCTTAATTTCAATAATATAAGACTTTCCTTTCTTTTCAAGGACTTTCCCATGCTTTCCAATGAATCTCTTGTGAGGCATACCCTTGTGGTATGATGAATCAATATCAACTATAACTCTCTCATCTACTTTGAACTCTTGTAAGTGGGAGCTTAACCTGAGTTTTCCTCTTTCCCTTGGCTTTTTTCTAAGTTTTCTACGTGTTCCTACCCTAAATCCATGTGAACGTGTTACCATAGGAAAAACAAATAACAATGGGTTTTTAAATCTTTAGATAGTAGAATTTCATTTGTAACTTTTAGTTAGTAGTAACATATAGTAAAGTTTATAAATATTAATGGTGTAATAAATTATGATTTGGAGGCTTATTACTAAGTCTCTTAATTGTGGCTTACCTCCGACTCACCAGCCTCCAAATCGACTTTTTGTTTTTTTAGAAATGGTTATATACCTATTTTTTCTTTCATTTTTTATGATAAATATATTTTTATTCCTTGCATTTGTGTTCGCTGCTACTTTTATTATTGGAAGGATAATTGAAAAGTTTCGTGTGCCATGGATATTTGGGGCACTTTTGGTTGGTTTTTTACTTGCTATCAAAAATCCATTTTCAGCTATAACTTCTTCAAATACATTTAGTTTTCTTGCTGATTTAGGGTTGTATTTTCTTCTTTTTGTGATTGGTTTTGAAATAGATTTGAAAGAAATGCTAAAAGAAGGTAAATTTATTGTTAAATCAACCATTGTAATTACATTGTCGGGTGCGTTGTTTGGGGCGTTGATTATTCACTTCTTTTTTGGATATAATTGGATTCTCTCATCTATTGTTGGTTTGTCTTTTGCCACAGTTGGGGAGGCTATTTTAATACCTATTTTAGAAGAATTTAGCCTTGTTAATACTAATTTGGGTAGAGGTATACTTGGTGTTGGTGTTTTAGATGATGTTTTCGAAATCTTGGCTTTAATTCTTGTTGTTCTAGTTATTGGAGTTGGCGCTAGTAATTTTAATGTTATAACTGTAGTGGGCTCATTATTTATACTACTTTTACTTACCTTTACTTTTCAATTATTCCGTAAAGAAAAATTACGCTTTAAATTTCCAGATATAGAAGTGTTATTTTTCTTTTCGCTAGCTGTTTTATTTGTATTCATAGGTATTGGTGAATACGCCGATGCAGCTTCTATCGGTGCACTATTTGCAGGTATCAGCTTGGCGACATATCTTCCAAAGAGTAGATATACATCTATAAAAGAGATAGTTAAATCTATTTGTTATGGATTCTTTGCTCCAATATTTTTCTTATATGTTGGATTGCTTACTAATATGTCTTATTTGCTTTCTGCTCCAGTATTAATCGCGGTTGTTGTAATAGGTACATCTCTTGCAAAAATAGGCGCAAGTTATATCATGGCGTATAAAAAATTTGGATTTAAAGATTCAACCCTTTTAGGTATTGGGCTTTCAGTTAGATTTAGTACAAGTATGATTGTTATAACATTATTACTTAAAGCAAAGCTGATTTCCAATGAAATTTTCTCAGTTATTGTTGCATCTAGCGCTATATTAACATTTGTAATCCCAATTATTTTCTCATATACTATTGTTAAGTGGGGGCTTGCCAAGAAAAAGACATCATCATAGAGATGAGTTGTTTTTTGAAATTAGTTCTGCTTCTAAGCCGCTTAGAATGGAATTTTTTACTGCACTGGCGATTGGTGTTAGCGGAACATCAACATCATCTTCGAATTTTCTTGCGAAATAATCGCCGCCATGCCTCCCATTGAGCTTCGGCGCCATTATATCTTTTAGGTAAGAATAGGACACATATCCTACGCACGCCGTTTCGACTGTCGCATACACGCCCGCGGCGATTACTGCCATAGTTGAGATTGTGTTGATTAAATCCATAAGAGTAACCACTATATTGTGGTATTTAAATTTTGTGATTGTGATAATCACATCACTTTTAGAAAAAGAAAAAATGAAGAGAGGATTACAAGTCCTCTGGGCGCATTGTTTTCCTGCCGTTTGCCTTTGTTCTTTCTGCAGCCTCGTCAAGAATTTTTTCTACTTTCTTGCTGAGCGCGTCTCCTAAATCACCTGATGAATTTAATCCTTTTCCTTTGATGTATTCTTTTACCTTTGAACTAACTACTAACATCTTATCACCTCTTTATACTTAAATCAACTCTTACCCTATTTAAATGTCTTTCTGGAGCAATTTATCAATGTCTTCTTGGTAAAGTTGATTTCCGCAGTATTCGCATTCATACACTACTGGCTCTTCACTTACCAATTTGAATCTCTGCCTTTGGCCCGCGTGGTAATCATGGGAAGTCACGCAATTTGGGTTTGTGCACTGCAGTATGCTGCTTAATTCCTCTGGCAGTTCAGGGTGATATTTCTCAACAACCTCATAGTTAACTATGCGGTTTATTGTAATTTCTTTCTCTCCCGTCAGCGCGATTTTGTTTTCAAGTGTTGTGTCAATTATGTCATCTTCTATTTTGAAAACCCACTTTTTGCCATATTCTTTGCCGTCTCCTAATTTTTGGCTCGGTATGTTTGTTCTTATGTTTGCTGTAATCCCATTTGTTATGTATGGCAGCACAATCAGATACACCAATGGTCCCCTGTCTGTTGGCACGTGGTCAATGACTACTCCATTTTCAATCATAGGCATTTTTTCCCACGGTTTTTCTTTCATTCTTTCACCCCCAGCAAGTCTTGAAGCAGAGCCGCTCTAACAAACCACCCATTTTGCGACTGTTCGAAATATTTTGCCTGAGGGAGATTATCCACATTCAGGTCTATTTCATTGACTCTTGGAAGAGGATGCATTATTATGGCGCCTTCTTTCATTCTCTTTGCCATATTATAATCCATTTTGTATATTCCTGCGACTTTTTGGTATTCCTCAATTGATTCAAACCTTTCTTTTTGTATTCTTGTCATATAAATTACATCTGCGACTTCAACTATATCCTCCAGCTTTTCGAGTTGCACTATTTGTTTGTTGAATGTTTTTTCATATTCGCTTACATACTCTGGTGGCATCTTAAGCTGTTCTGGAGAAACCAAGTAAACATCCGCCCCAAAAATTCCAAGTCCATATGTTAATGAATGTGGTGTTCTTCCATATTTCAAGTCGCCGACTATGGCAACTTTTTTTTCGGTTATGTCTCCAAATTGCCTGTGCATCGTGTACAAGTCCAAAAGCGTCTGTGTTGGATGTTCATGCTTTCCGTCACCGCCGTTGATTATTGACACTCCGTAATCTTCCGCATAGTTTGCTGCTTCCCTTGCCGCACCTTCGAGTTTGTGTCTCATCACTATCACTGAAACGCCGTATCCGCAAATGTTCCTTATGGTGTCTGCTATTGTTTCTCCTTTCTTTGTGCTGCTGCCTTCTGCGGTAAATCCTCCAAGAATTCTTCCTCCCTGGTGCATCATCGCCGCTTCAAAGCTCATTCTAGTCCTTGTGGATGGCTCCCAAAATAGTGTAGCCATTATTTTCCCTTTTAGTTTTTTTCTGTATTCATCATCGAGCTGATGCTCGTGTTCAATCCAGTGGCTTCTAATTTCGTCAGCCAAGTCAAACAAATAAACAAATTTTTCTTTTGAGAAATCTTTTACGCTTAAGATATGTTTTATTTCGATAGTAACCCATCACTACAAAGTGTATTTCTTTTATATAAACTTTTTGAAAATAAGAAAAAGAAAAAAGAAGTTCTAAAATTTGTTTACAAATCAGTAGGTCTAAGCGTTTTTCTCTTGTTTGCTTTTGCTCTTGCTACCGCCTTTTTGACAATTGCTTCGACTTCTTTTGAGAGACCTTTCAAGAAGTCACCTGACATATTCATTTTACTTTTCTTTACTACAGCTCTTACTTTTGAGCCGACAACTAACATTTCAGCCATTTTTGCTTACCCCCTTTTTATTTGCTGAATTCAAAGAATAATCCCAATTTTATAAACTTTATGTAGAATGATTTGCATTTATGCAAATCCCATTAAATATCCCTGCAGAGGGTCGCCTCTTCCAATTCTGGCGTTTGCAATTTGTGCAAGATGAGTTGCCCATTTCTTTCGTATATCTTCACTGACAAGAAATCCTCTTTCTTCCATTTTCTTGGCTATATCTATTAAATCTTTTTCAGTTATTGCCTTGTTTTTGTAATAATCTCTTACAACATTCTCGAATATTTTTACTGCAGTTTCACCACCGCCATAATTGCTAAGATAACTTATAGCCGCGGAATATGCGCATGACGCATTTAGAATCTCATCAGAAGTTGGATTAAATCTACCTGCCTCTTGGGCTTCTTGAAAATTGTGATATGGTTTGAGGGACATTAATTTTTCTCCTCTCCCATCCTTTAACCCCTAAATATATGTTAATACTCTTCCTACTATCTCGCTTTGGTGTGTCTTTTGATATTTCTTGAGTGCGACTAGTAATAATCCCCATCCAATAAGTACAAGTGGAGACATTCTATAAACCGCATTGATTATATTTTCTACGCTATCCATATTTGGGCTATTGATAATAGAGTATATAAACCTTATGGTTTATAAGAGACATATTTACCACTAAAAGATAATTAAATTGTCAAAATAAGGATAAAATGGGCTTATTTTTCCCTAAAAAGGAAATTTCATGCCTCCTTTTCCGAACCTTTTTGCCATTTTTTGGATGTCTTTTCCCTTGAGGCCTTTCATGAGCTTTTTAATCTGATTGTATTGCTTTAAAAGTTCCCTCACCTCGCTTGGCTCCCTTCCGCTTCCTCTTGCGATTCTTTCAATCCTGCTCGATTTTATTATGTCTGGATTTTCGAGTTCTTCCTGCGTCATGGAGTCCATCATTATCTTGAAAATCTTGAGTTTCTCCTGCTGTACATTGAGCATATCTTTTGGAATTCCCGCCATGCCCATTCCAGGAATCATATCTATGACTTTTGAAAGCGGACCCATTTTTGACATGGCTTCTAACTGCGCCTTGAAGTCAAGAAGATTAAACTTTCCGGACATCAGTCTTTTTTCCATTTCCTTGTCCGGCGCTTTTTCCTTGGCAATTTCCTTAGCCTTCTCAAGGAGGGTTTCTATGTCACCCATTCCCAACAGGCGCGAGACAAATCGTTTTGGCTCGAATTCCTCCAAGTCATCTATCCTCTCGCCTACACCTATGAACTTTATTGGCGCCCCCGCTATGGCACAAGCGGTTATGGCTCCGCCACCTTTCGCGGTTCCGTCCATTTTTGTAAGTATAACTCCGCTTATGTTCAGGGCTTTTTTGAACGCTGTCGCCTGTTCTTTTGCGCCTTGTCCAATGTCCGCCCCCTGCACAAGGAGAATTTCGTCAGGTTTTAATTTATCTCTTACAGCTGTTATTTCTTCAATCATGTCTTCCTTGAGGGCGTCCCTTCCTGAAGAATCTGCGATTATGACATCATATTTTTTTATTTCGTTTTCGAATTCTTTTATCACATCTACGGGATTTTTTTTGCTCTTGTCACCGAAGACTGGAACGCTTATCTGTTTCCCAAGCTGGGTAAGCTGCTCGTATGCCGCCGGGCGGAATGTGTCCAGCGCAAGTAAACATACCTTGTTTCCTCTTTTCTTAAAAAATTTGGCAATTTTTGCGGCGGTTGTCGTCTTTCCGTTTCCGAACAAACCTATAAGCAGAATCTTGAAGGGTTTTTTAGTAATCTCAATTTTGTAGCCTTCTTCGCCGAGAATTTTTACTAATTCTTCATATACTATTTTGACAATGTATTCTTTTGCGACTTCCCCCTTACCAATTTCTTCATGGGCTCTTTTCTTTATGTTTTCGCTTATTTTAAACACCAAATCTACTGACACGTCTGACTGCAGAAGCGCCCTTTGGATTTCATTAACGAACTGGTTAAGGGTTTTTTCATCTAAGAATATTGAAGATATGAATTTCTTCATGCTGCTTTTTAACGCATTAGAGAGTTTGTCTAACATAATATTTCATTACATTGTATTCTTTAAAAAGGCTTTTCTGATATAGAAAAGTTTAAATTGTCTCATCTTGTAGTGGTATCATGGGGCATTTAGATGATTTGTTAAATATAAAAAATAAATATAACTTGAAAGAGATTGCTGTTTTTTCTCAGAGCGGACAGGTGTTGGACACAACACAAGATACTGACTTTAAAGTTTTTGATGTTCTCTATGGCGTTCTTGGTGGTGCAGCGGAGCAAATATCTGTTGCTCATAAGGAAGATATATTTGGGCTTACCCTGACGTTAGAAAACACTGAATTTTTTATATACCCTACGGGAAATCATGTTATAGCATTAGAATATGAATCCAACATGTTGAACAGAGAAATGTTGAAAAGCATTGTTGAGAGTATAAAAGAATTATATAATCCTTGATATCAATTTCTTTTTGTCGAATGGCTCCAAGTCTTTGTATCCCTGCCCGACTCCCAAAAATATAATTGGTTTTCTAGATATATAAGAAACTGATAGGATTGCTCCTCCTTTCTGGTCAACGTCAGCCTTTCCAAGTATTATTGCGTCAAACCCTATTTTGCCGAATTCTTTCGCCTGCTCGACGGCGTCGTTTCCTGTTAAAGCATCTGCTACGAATATTGTGAAGTCGGGCTTTGCTACTCTTTTTATCTTGGCGAGCTCGTCCATTAAATTAGTGTTTGAATGCTGTCTTCCAGCCGAGTCAATCAAAACAACGTCTATGTGGTGTGCCTTTGCGTATTCAATTGCGTCAAACGCGACTGCCGCAGGGTCCGCACCATACTGGTGTTTGATTACTTTTACACCAAGATTTTTGGCGTGGATTTCCAGCTGTTCTATTGATGCCGCCCTGAAAGTGTCGCTTGCGGAGATTACTGATGTATATCCTTTTTCTTGAAGCCAATAACACATCTTAGCAAGTGTTGTTGTTTTGCCGACTCCATTAACTCCGAGGAAAAGAATTTTTGTAGGTTTGTCATTTTTCTTGTTTTCATCTATTTTTTTGATTAATTCGTTTGGGTTCATCTCGAGAAGGATTTCCTCAAATATTTCTTTTATGGTGTCTACTATTTTGTCTTCGACTTTTCCTCTCTTGACGGGATTATCTACAAGCTCTTTTTTCAGCCTTTCTTTGATTAATGTTATAACCTCATAAGCTATATTTGCTTCTAAGAATGAGATTTCAAGATTTCTGAAGAATTTTTCAAATTCTTCTTCGGAAAGCTTTTTTTCAAATAAAGGTAGGATATGCTTTTTTTCAGATTTTTTTGTTTTCGTTTCTTTTTTTCCTTCAGTCTTTTTCTTTCCGAAAATTTTTGAGAACAGCCCTTCCTTTTTTTCTTTTGGGGTTTCCTCTTCAGTCTTTTCTTCAGCTTCTTCTTGTTTTTCTTCAGGGGATTCTCCTTCAATTTCTTTTTCTTCTTCCTTCAGTTCTTCTTCAACTTCTTCAAGGACTTCTTCTTCGATTTTCTTTATTTTTTCTTCTTTTTTGGTTTCAGCGGGTTTTTCTTCAAGCTTCTTTTCTATTTCTTCTACTTCTTCAACTTCCTTTTTAGTCTCTTCTTTTTGTTCTTCCTCTTTTTGTTGTGGCTGTTCCTCTTTGGGTGCTTCAATTTTCTGTTCTTCTTTTAGCTCCTTTGGTTTTTCCTCAATTTCTTCCTCTTTTTGAGGTTCATTGAATACTTTTTTTATTCCCTCAACGGATTCCTTTATTTTCTTCTTTAAAAAATCAAACATAAGAATTCACAAAATCTGTTGTTTTTTAAGGGTTTTGATTAGAATATGGAATATTTTTGTATTTCTTTGTCAATTAATTTCTTAACCGCTTCAAGTTCTTTTATCTGCGCATCGATTATTTCTTTTGCTTCGTCAATTGTTTTTTCAACAATCACGTTTGAGCCTATATTCACAAGAACTTTCTTGTCGTCTAAAATCTTTCCTTTCACAAGAACGCCTGTGCCGAATGGAAGAAGCATATCTTTGCCTTTTTGACCCTTTAGATTTTCAAGTCCGTCCTTGATGTATTCCAACTCTGCTCTTTTGGACTCTATTTCAGAAAGCTGTTTTTCAAGCTCGTTCATGTGCGCCTTGAGTATTTCATTCTCAAACATCGCACGTTTTTCATCTTCATCATTGCTCATTTTTGATTTCCTCTACGCTTTCAACTTTGACAAGGTTTTCCTTGCACCTGTAGTTTGAGCCTAGAATTGCTTTCACTTTTGCTATTGCCGCATTTTTTGTGCTGGCAGAAACAGTTTTACTAAACTTTTGGTATTTGTCCTTTTTTTTGAATTGTCCATTAACTAAAAATTCCATAATCATTCACTTTTATTCTCTTCTTTTGGCTTTTCTTTTGTTTCTTTTTCTTCCTCTTTCTCTTTTTCTGCTGGCGCCTTTTCTTCTTTTTTGGGTTCTTCTTTCTTTACTTCTTTTTTCTTCTTAGGCGCGTCAGACAAATTAACATAAACTATATTCTCTTCTTTTGTGGCGAGTACGTTGACTTTTGACGGCACTCTTTTTCCGCCTCTTTCCCATATCAACTCGTTTAATTCCTTGCCTATCTTGACTATTTCTGCTTTCATGTGTCTCTTCATGAAAGAGCGTATTGTAGAAATCGACTTCTTAGCTCTTCTCCATCTTGCCGTTTTTATAACTGCTTTCCTAAGCGGAACAACATAATTTCTTTCTGATGTTTCATTTTTTTTAGTAGCCATAGTTTACACCTATATCTTTAACTTGTTTCTGCGCCAGTGTCTTCTCTTGTGTGGATTCAATCTCCACCTGTACACCTTTCGCTTTCCAAATTTTTTTAGGATAGCCCAAAATGGTGCTGCCACTGCGCTTTTTGTCGCCTTGATAAGCTTTAGTTTCCTTGAAATGTGTTTTGTTCTTGCCATTTTGTTATCTCCTCAATATCTTGAATTTTTTCTTTTCGCTTATTTCATTGAGTATACCTATTATTTGGGATTCTGTTATCACTCCGCTTACTTGCCCCATCTGAATTGCTTGAAGCAGAGCATTTTCAACTTTTTCAGCTATTTCTGGTTTTACTAGCTTGACGCGATTGAGTCTTTCTCTTGCTCTTTTTGTCATGAATTTTAGCATAGCAGCTTTTTTTAGTGCTTCCGTTTGCTGGCGTTCAATTTCCTTTTTGTATTCTTCGACATTCACTCTATTCACCCTTTATTTATTTGGGTGGCGAGCTTGTCAATCATACTTTTTCCCTTACTTGTTATCATTCTTCCTTTTTGATTATTAACTGTGACTTTTTTAATCAGTCCTGAAGCTTCAAGTTGCTGAAGGATATTTCTTATTATCTTTCCGCCACCTCTTACGAAGTGTTTCGGCTTGCTTTTCCTTTTTTTCTTTCCACCGTATTTTACTCTTAGCCTTTGGACTCCTAATGGACGTCCCTGGACATATAACTGCCTCAAAATTGAGGCTGCGCGAATATACCAGAAATCATCCTGCTCAGGTGGTTTGTTTTTGAAGCTTCCTGTCTTCGTGAATTTTGACCATTCCGGAGCTTTTATCCCATCTATCTTTTTGAGTTCATCTTTTAATTTTCCAATAAGTTCATGTGGACTAACATCAAATACTGTTGCCATAGTAATCTCACTAATTCTTACCCTTTTTAAGCTTTTCTCTTGTATATGGATATTTTTGGACGTTTCCACAAACAAGACAAGTATATGTTACCCTTAAGTCTTTTTTTTGATACCTTACTCTTGATGTCTTTGAGGTAAAATATACATTACACTTTTTACAGAATTTTCTTTTATAATCCCTTAAGGATAAATTAAATTTCATAGCGATTTTTCTTGCGAGCTGCACATATCTTCTGCTTCTATCCAAATTGTCTTTTATGGCTTCCTCGCGAGCCATATCGAAAAGTTTTTTTATCCTCTCTTTGGCAATCTTTCTTTCATTCATAAGATTGGGTATATACTTATGATTAATAAATATAGCATACAGAAAAATTTATAACTTGAAAATATTATAAATTAAGTATGATATTACCATCTAATAGTAGTACATATATAATTGATTTTTTTGATGAAGATATGGCAAGACGAGTATTTGCTGTGCCGAAAGAATATATCCTAAACAAAGAGGGTGTCTTTGATAGCGAAGACAAAAGATTTTTGTGGGATATTGTTAATAATATCTTCTCAGATATACCTTCTTGGGCGTTTAAAGTTTCTTCTTTAGAAACACTCAATGATGTTGAAGCGTATTTGAAAAATATCGGAGATTATATACCTTTTTCAATGTATAACATCGAAAGCGGAGGATTTTCTTTTCCGCGGACGGTTGAAGATTTCTTGGAATACACCGGGTTAAAGAATCATTACTTGAAACCGTTAGCTGAAGATGACCCTCGTGTAGAGTTTGAAAACTTAACTGGAGAAATTGAGGGGCTTCCACACAGGTTAGAAACAATAAGGGATTTTTATTCCGGATTTACAAAGAAGATTAGTGGGGTATATCACATCACTAAACTTCCGCTAATCATAACGTTGGATGAAAGAGAATTTATTCCCGGTTTTATCGAAATTAATGATCAACTTAAAATATGAGTGCCCGCAGCTATGCTGCCTTCCCTGCCAAGGGCAAGTACAAACAGCACCGCGAAAGGGCTTAACTTCTGGGTTCGAAATGGGACCAGGTGTTTCCCCTTTCCTATGACCGCGAGCAATTTAATTATCTTCAAAGGCATTTATAAAGTTTATGATTTTATTGTATAAAACTTTTTATACCACATAAGCATAAAGCAAAGGTAGCAAAATTGTCGCGTCGCCCGGTATAGTTACCTGCTTCGCGTCTTCTCGGACTTTTCCCCATGAGATTGCCTCGCGCACTCTTGCACCTGACAAGCTGCCGTCCCACTCAACTGCGGTTGTTATCTGCACAGCATAATCTAGTCCTTCCCTGAATTGGTTCCACCAGATAACATGGTGCTTCGAGATTCCTCCGCCAAGCATGAGGGCGCCCGTCTTTTTTGCAGAATAAACTATATCTGATAATGCATGTTCATCTTCAAGTAAATTTATTTTAAGGTCTTTATGCATCTGCCAGAAAAGCCATATTTGACTTCCAAAGGCGCCGTCTGTTATCCCGGGAACAAAAACAGGTATTTGGTTTTTCCACGCCCAATATAAGATAGATTCTTCTGCCTTCGGCTCGTCTTTAATTGCTTCTCCGAATGCCCAAATCAAGTCGCGGGTGTTCCACTCTTTCCTTTGCTCGTAAAGTTTTTGCAGAATAGGTTGCATTTTTTCTTCAAGTATTATACCATATGATTCGTTTGGGACAAAAACATTTCCGAGGCGGTTTACGCCCTCTTTGTGCAGTTCCCTGTCGTCGGCGAAGAAAGTTCCTTTGTAATAATCTTTCCAAATTCTCGCCAAATCATGGTCAAGCGTTCCACAAGTTGTTATGATAACATCAACCATCCTATCTTTTACCATATCTTTTACTACACCACGCATCCCTGTGGCGATTGTGCATGCGGGAAATGAAAAGAATTTTACACAATCCTTGTCGTCCTGCATCTCTTTAAATATCTTTACTCCGTCAGCAAACATTTTGGCTGAAAATCCACCGCTTTCTTCAAATTGATTTATTAAATCTTTCACAGTTTGATTTTTGGTTATTTTTATATCTTTTATTGGTTGCATTTCTACCCCTCCAATTTCATTATAATATCTTTTATATCTTTTAAGTTCTTTGCTATGTAATCCGCGCTTGACATTAATTTTGTTTTATGTATCTTTGTGTTTAATATAATATCTATTTTTGCTTTTTTGCAGGCAAGAATATCATAATCACTGTCTCCGACATAAATCATTTCTTTTGGCTTGACTTTCGCCCTTTTCATGAATATTTTGAGCATGTCACTATTCGGCTTCGGTTTCGCATCATCAATCCCAACTACGATGTCAAAATATTTCTTAATCTTAAAATATTTTAAAAAATGTTTTAGTTCTATTCGAGAGTTATTGGTTATCATTCCCACAATCAATCCTTTTTGTTTTAGCGTTCTTAAAAGCTCCCGCGCATGAGGTAATACCTTTGCAAGATTCATATATTTTTTTACTATTTTTCGTTTGTATAACGCAATCTTAGAAATCATTTTTTCATTCATCGTTGGAAAATTTAATTTTAGGAGTTCCTCTGTGGTGGCTCCTCTAATCCATTTAATTCTCTTTTTTTTATACCCAAATTTGTTTAAGGCTTCGATTATTGCAGCATGGTGCATTTTTTTACCATCTATTAATGTATCATCTAAATCAAATCCAATTGCTTTTAGCATACGTACTGGAAATCATAAAAGTTTATTAAATTTGACTATATATCTTAATTTATGATAAGATGGGTCGAAGGAGTACTTTACAGAGATGGTTATGTTCTAATAGGACAACTTAGGCGTGCGAATCCATTAATTCCAAGAATTATATGGACCTTCCCATTTGAAGAGATGGTTGATGGAGAATCCCCGCGCAAGATTATAAAAAATTTATTTGAGAAAGAATTAGGTATAAAAGTGAATGTTGGAAAACTTCTTGTAAAATACAACCCTTCAGAAAATCCGAGCGTAGAGCAATATTTTTATGAGCTTAAATATGCTTCTGGAAATCCAATCTCCTCAAAGAAGTATGCTCATTTAATGTGGATTAAACCAACCCAAGTGCTTAAATATTTCTCCACTTCAATGAGCAAGGATTTGATGGATTATCTAAGGTTTTTAGAAAAGAGCGGAAAAGGTATTATCATTGATTAATCCTCTTCGGTGTAGTCTTCATTGGGGTATGCGTCATATTCTCCGTCAGGATGCTCTTCTTCATCAGTGCCTTCTTCAAGGTATTCCTTTGTTAACAATTCTGTTTCATCTATGTCATCATTACTTTCTTCAGAAGGTATTATTGTAATCTCCTCTTCCTCTTTATCATGTAATTTTTTCTTCTTTTTTTTAGTCTTTTTCATAGACATAGGCATCACCCTATGTATGTTTCATTTGGAGTTTTGGCTTCTTTAAGCTGCTGGGCTTTCTTGATAATTGTCCAAACTTTCTCTTCGAAGCGTTTTGACTCTTTTTCCAATGGGGATGTATTGATATTTAACCCATATATTTTGTTTATAGATTTAATTATACTCGCTGCTGCGATTCCATCTGGAAAATTTGCATGTGCTTCTGACATTAATACGGCTGCGGGAACTTTTTTTGTTTTTGATTGTATCAGCAAGGCTGCCGAAACACCTATTACTATTCCGCTGTTTAGAAGTTTTACAGACTTCATCCTCTTTTCAAACTTGCTTCTGTTATTGCTAATCCAATAAACTTTAGCCTCAAGTGGTATTTTTGGAACGGCAAGTCCTTCGAAAGATATTATCTCCTTTACTTTGTTTTTCTTTGCGAACTCTGATATTGCTCTTGCGATAGGATTAACAAGGTTTTGTGGTATTGGTAGTTCGGATTCAAAAACTAGAAAGTTGTTTTTGCCTTTTTTGAAATGATGTATTCTAATTGGTAACCTAATCTTTCCGTTTGCCAAAATGGCAATTGGTGGGAGTTGCGGAACATCCATATATCCTACTACATCTGCTTTTTCCTGGTCCACAATATACTGCGCTGCCAGTGTGCCAACAAGCCCCACTCCTTGAAATCCCTCTAGAATTATTGAATTTTTAGGAATTGGTTTTTCAACTATTATTTGAATATCCATCTTGCTTACCCCCTATTAATTATTTATTATCATGAACTTTTTAATAGTTTTTGATTATGCAAAAATTCGTATTGTTTGGTAAATTATCCCAAAAACAAAGACCGCTATTGAAAAGTATATCAAAAAGTTTCCTCCTGGTACAACATATTTTGGTTTTAGCTCGCTTTTCTTTCTTGCTTCTTTTACCATGAGTGCGCTTATTACTCCCGCGAGCCCGCCTGAATAAGTGCCTGTTAATAAAATTGCGGTTATAAAACTCGGAGAAAATGAAATGAAAATAAGCATAGGGATTAGAATAACTAATCCCCAAGATAGTTTTGGGTTTATTCTTAAGTCAAGATGGTAAACATCCTTTAACACTATTCCGAGCGCTAGAAATCCCGTCGCCATAGCTAAAATTGCAACTATTGTTCCCAAATCCCCGAGTGTGCCTTTTAAGGAGTTAGTGGCAATTTCAGAAACATTTTCTCCAAAAGTGCCAATCATAGAAACTGAGAATAGGGCATAAATTGACAAACAGCTAATCATAGCGACGGCTATTGCGGACATTATCTTTTTTTCATTTCTCTTTAGAATCATTGTTACCTCAGGTATAATTGGATATCCAAGAGTTGCGAATAAAATTACACCATATGGATAAAGCGCTCTTTTCGGATTGTTATACGATATGTTTTGGAATTTCAAATGTGGTAGTAATGATATACTTATGATTATAAAAATTGCTACTAAAAAAGCAGAAAGCCCAAATTCCACTTTTGTTACTGTTTTCAAGCCAAAATAGATTAGAGGAGTGGCAAGTACAAAAAAGATTATTGAGTATATAATGGGGTTCCCACCAAGTAGATGCGTAATTGATTCGCCAATGCCCACTAAATATGCAGTTAAAGCGCCGTAGATACCGATAGCCATGGAAAAAAACATCGTCCACTTTCCCCATTTTCCTAAGTATTTTTCAGCCAGTGCGGTGAATTGCATTTTTCCTTTTGTTCTAAGAACTATTTCACCCATGAATAATGTCATTGATAAGACAATAAATCCGACGAAGATTAGGTTTAAAATTCCAAATAAGATTCCTGATTGCGACATGGAGTAAGGTATTCCAAAAACTCCTGCTCCGATTACTGCACCAATAATGAGCATTACTGCGGTTTGGTAGTTTGTTGGCATAAAATATTGAATAACATAACATATTTAAATTTCATTTGCATAGTAGTTGTCCAGTGATATTATGAGTTTGTTTGATATTGAAAAGAATACCAGTGTAATAAAAAATGAAGACGTTTTAAATTATGATTATGTGCCAAAAACAATCCCATACCGTGAGAATCAGATACAAGAAATTGCAGATTCAATAAAACCCATGCTTTACGAAAGGAGCGGAAGGAATTTGTTTATATACGGCGCTCCAGGAATAGGCAAGACAGCATCAATTAAATGGGTACTTCGCGAACTTTCGGAATCGACTGATGAGATAATTCCAATTTATGTTAATTGTTGGAACTTAAAGACGAAGTATTTTATATTCTCTGAAATGGCTAATCAACTTAAATTATCATTTACAGCCGGGAAAAGTGCCGAGCATGTATTACAGCAGATAGTATACAAATTAAAAAACAAGCGGGCGGTTTTTGTCTTTGATGAAATAGACAAAATTGACGATTCAGACTTTCTTTATCAAATTGTTTCAATGTTCCCAACTTCATCCATCCATCTCATCAGCAATAACTTTGAGTATATAACAAAAATAGACTCCCGAATAAGGTCGAGAATAATCCTAAAGCATATAGAATTTAGGCCGTATAATTTGGATGAAGTTTATGGCATTATCAAAGAGAGGGCTAAGATTGCTCTTAGAAAAGATGCTATTGACACATCATTACTAAAGCAAATTGCAAACATAACTTTTAACAAGAGAGATATACGCGTGGGCATTTATCTTCTGAGAGAATCCGCAAAAATAGCAGAACAAGATGGTAAGAGAAAAATTACGAAGGAACATGTAAAGAAGGCGATGGAGAATGTGCTTGATAAAACTCTTGAAGAGGAGAAGTTAAACAAGGATGAACTTTTGATAATAAATATCACAAAAGAACATAATGGCGACGTTTCAGGAAAACTATTTGATTTTTATAAGAAGAAAGGTGGTAAACTTTCTTATAAGAGCTTTAAGAGATATGCTAAAAATTTGGAAAAACTTGGGATTCTAAAATTGGAATTGACATCCGGTGGGTTTAAGGGTAAATCAACAAGAATTTTTTTGAATTAAACATTATACCCCCATAAGCAACCTTAATGTATCTCTTAAGGCAGGTGCAAGACCAATAGCGAATACAGCAAGTAATAAGAATTTTCTTAAATTTTCATCTTCAGAATACTTGTTGATTACATAAACTGTTGGGAGGATAACTAATAATTTTAGTATGAACATTGCAGAAGGCCCGAATAAGTTTATAAGAAATGTAGGTAAGACATGCTGTTCTCCATAGCCATAAAATGTTAGAGCTGTGAATGTCGCCGATGCATCGAACATGTGTGTCCAAACAGCTGAAAGGGAAAAAATATCTATTTTAACATACTTGTTGATAGCGTAAATAATCACAGCTATAATCCCTGCAATAGTAATTATTATTAGTGCACCTATAACATTACTTAGCTTAATGAAAGGAAGATGAATCAATATTCCGATTGCGGCGGTCAGCGTCAATGTTTTCCAGAGCTCAAATTTTTTGTTTTTTTCAATCCAAATTCCTAGATATGTAATAGGTACGAACAAAGCAGCAAACAAAATTAGTATACCTGGTGAAACTGTGAAAAATGTTTTAGGATAAATCCCTACATCTTCAAAAACCCTAACAATCGCTGAAAGAAAAACCCATGAAGATAGTCCAATTAGAAGGTATTTATCAATTTTTATTTTATATCTTTTGAAAAATAAGTAAGTAAAATAAACTAATAAAACTAACACAACTCCTAGTAAAAGCGTCGTGTATATAGTATACATCCCTTCACCGTTTCAGTAAATACCTCTCGATGTAATCTAATTTTTCGTTTATTCTATCTATGCTTGATTTAAGTGTGTCTATCTTTGAGGCAAGTACGTCAATCCTGCTGTTTAGAATCTGATTGTTGTTTGTTTGTTGTGTTTGTTGTTGCGGCTGCCCAAAATTTATTGATGTTGGTGACATTGGCGGCGCTTGAGTTGGAATTGGTGGCGGTGCTGATGGAGGTATAGGTGGCTCCTGCATTCCAAAGACAGGCTGACGCCCAGGTTGTTGCATAGTATTTCCTGGCGGCATATTCATTTGAGGATTCATTGGTGCATTCATATTTGCTGCTTGAGTTCCAAAATCATTTGCTCCTAAATCTCCACCACCTAAGTCTCCCAAGTCATCGTCTTTCTTTTTGAACAAATCAAATAATCCCATAAGTTTAATTAAAATTATTTTAGTTATTAAGTTTTCTATAAAGGACAATTTTATATATGTCCAATTATTACCTTTAATCATGGCGGCAGATGACTCAAGGGAAAAAATTAAAGCAATACTGACGCGCTCTTTTGTGAACAAATACGAAATGATTATCCAAAGCTTTACTCACAGCATTGAGCAGTATTACTTTTGGCTAATTAATTTTGTGAGTAAATTAGGTTATAAAATTGAGAAAGACAAGGAGCAGATGGCAGCGAGCGTGGTTTCGCAGTTCTTCGGGGAAATGTCCGTGAGAAGGCAACATCTAGAAAGAAGAGGCATGGAAATCCTTGCCACAATTAATACAGTTATAAAATCAATTGTGAACCTGCTTTATGACTTGCGTGAATTTGACAGGCGTCTTGAAGTTTACAAAGACTTACATAGCAATGACCCAAAAAAGAGAGAAGCGGCAAGGTTGACTCTCAAGAGGATATGGATGGATGAAGTTGATGTAAGGAAAGGCGGCGCTTCAATAAATGCCATGACTGCTCAAAGAGGACTCGAGTTTACAACTCTTAGAGATTCTTTCATGGTTGTAAATAGTTTGGACGCTATCGCCAAGATGGACTTAAATGATAGGGTAAAACGGATTCTAAAAGGAAGACTCGAAGAGTACTTGAAGTGGGAGAAAGAAAGCGAAAAAGAATTGACGCAGCGTAGGAAAATTGAGCTCGCTTATCTTAAGTCACAAGTTGAGGCATTGCGTTTGTATTCTATATGGGCTAAGCCATATCTGAAAGCCGCTCAGATGCTTAGTTTTAAGGAGCCTAAAGTTAACGACCCTTTTTTGATACAGGCGTTTGATCAAAGCGTTATAGAAATAGTTATTCGAGGGATAAAGAAATATAATCTGCATAATTTCAAAATGCCTGGGGGGTTGCCTGTGAAATATTCGCCTCCACTGATAAAGAAGCCGTTGGTGCCGCTTTTAAGCGAGCCAAAAGTTTATACCTCTAAAGAGCAAAGCGAAATGAAAGAAAAAAGAGGCGGGCCTCATGCATATTCTATAATTGAATTAAGATTCTTATGGCGGACAAAGCCTGCTCTTGTTTCACAGTCTCAAACAGGAGGAGCATATAGGCAGTTGGGAATGCTGGACATTAAGTTTATTGGATATGCAATGACTGAAGAGGAATTTAAATCCCTTAAAAAGCAGGAAGAACATGAAGCCATGAAATTTATAGAAGGTATGACAACGGAGAGCTTGGAAGCCATGCGTGAGGAACTCGAAAAATATCTCGACGAGGCGGACATGATTGAGAAGAAGGAAAAGAAAAATTCATTTGTTCCGTTGTTGGATAGAATCTCCAGAAAGCCCGGCTCAAAAGGAGGGCTTTTTGACTCAATGTTTTCCACTAACAAAATTTTGGAGAGGAAGGTTAAGGAATTGACTATGAAAGAAACGGCGAATGCTTTATTTACTGTATATGACATCTTCAAGAAAGCATTTAGGTTCAAATCATTTCCGTATCCGCCGGAGATTAAACCTACTGAAAAATCGGTAATCAAACCGCCTGATCCAGTCGAGTTTTGAACAATTTTAAAAGAGATAATTGTTTAGTATATCATATGGCATTAGAGCTAAAGCTCATAATTGAGGAGCTTAACAAGATAGAAACAAAAAAAGGTAAATTAAAATATTTAGAGGGCATAATCTTCAAGACAAAGGACAAAAAAATCAAAGAGCAACTAATTAAATTTTTAGAAATGATACAAAAAAACGGGAAAAGGCTTTCTTTTGAAGAAATCCACAATGGCGAGCAGAAAAAACCGACAAAATCTCTTGAGGAAGTAATACAACACAATACAGAAAAATTTGATGAATCAAAAATCGAGCTTAAAGATTATTTGAATGAGTTACCAAGCGAAGATGCGCTAACTTCTCCTGACTTTGTAGAAGGAGAATTAAAAGATAAAACATACATCCAATTGGAAACATACAAACAAACTGACAAGGAAGATTATACCCCCAAATTGGATTCGGAGTATGAGCGAAGAGATGCTTTAGAAAACATTGATGAAACTGAAGAGTTTTTATCATCGCGCGGCTTGGAAACTGAACCCTCTGTCTCAAGGGAAAAGCGCCCATTTGTCGAGGCTACAATGGGAGAATATAAAAGTAAAGAGATTATTACTAAATCTATAAATGAAATGCACAAGAAAGAAGAAGAATACAAGCGAAAGCTTGAAAAAGGCATTATTTAGGCGGTAAAAATGTATGACAATATGAGGTTTGAATATGCACATTTTAATGCTATGGATTTTGGTAGCTACGGCCTTGGGGCTAGTGTTTCTCCTATGGGCTCTCAGCTGATGACAACAAACACTGCAATTAACTGGGGGCTTCAAAATTTAGAAGTTAATCTTGGTACACAGATGAACTACCAACAAACGGGGCATCTTGCGCAGCTTGGAAAAATAGAAAGGGATGAACTTATACGACTCGCGAAATTAAATAGAGTGAATCTCTCTGTTCACGCGCCCCTTTTAAGCCCGGAAGGATTGCAGGGAAATCAAATTAGCGAAACTGCGCGCATTAAAAATGTGAAGGAATTTGAACAAACTCTAGATTTTGTGGATCAGATAGGAAAGAAAACGGGAAGGAAGCATATTCCAGTTACATTTCATTCCAGTGGGGCGCCTATAGGTAATCCCATGCCAAAAGAGATGATATATGCAGTTAATCAAGAAAATGGGCAGGTAATTCCATTGGAAAAGAAAGAAGTCGCATATCCAAAGGAATACTTTGATAGATACGGATTAAAAGAAGGAGTGGATTACGCGCCAGTGGAGGGCAAGCAAGGTTACTACTACATGTATCCTCAGGCAGAACTTAAAATTTATGGAAAATCACAGCTTCAGAAATTAAAGTATGAAGAAGCCCACGCGGATTACTGGCTGAGGCATTACAAGGAACAGATGAAGCAATTTGTTCAGGGAACTTCTGCTGTAGGGGATGTTGACAAAAATCCTGTGGCGGTTGCCGAACGGCTTAAGAGCATTGGCGGGCAAGCCGCGGAAGTAGCTCATAACTATGAAGCATTACTTGACCAAAAAAGAACCCTCGAAGCTGAAGCCCAAAATCTGAGAAAGAAATATGAAAGAAACGGACAGCTTAATGCTCTTGTTCCGAGCGAAGAATATGTGAAGGAAAAAATGAAAAAAACTTTTGTGGAACTTGGCTTGAAAGCATATGACAAGCCGTCAAAGCCCATGATAGTGATTGAAAACTTTTATCCTGAATTCACTTTGAGCGACCCGACAAAGCTTGCCAAGACGATTGATGAAATAAGAGGCGAACTGGCAAACAAGCTCGTCAAGGAGAAAGGAATTTCAAAAAACAGAGCCATGCAGGAGGCGCAGCAGCTTGTCGGCATGAATGTTGATGTCGGGCATTTAAACTTGTGGAAAAAATACACAAACCCAAAAACAGGAAAACCCTACACCGATAAAGAGATAATTGATTGGGTAAAGAAAGTTTATCCATACATAAAACACGTTCACATAACCGACAATTTTGGAGACTACGATGCGCATATGCCTGTTGGGTGGGGAAATGCCCCAGTTAACCAGATGATTGATGTTCTCAGGAAAAAAGGTTGGAAAGGAAGAGCAATTCTTGAGACTTTTGGTGCCACTCAATACGGCGGGCAAGGATTTGGAGTCGCGCAGTCAATGTATCAAATGGGCATGCCGCTTGTTCCTGGAGGACCGGGATGGGAGATGGCAGAAGGCACGTATTTCCAGGCCGGATACTCATTTACTACGGGCCCAATTCTGCCTGATGTTAACTTTTCAACTTATGGAGTCGGATTTTCAGGACTGCCGTATGCGACGGGAGCGCAGATAGGCGGGCAAAAGCCCGGGCAGAAATTCTCCGGAACTCCAATGAGTTAATTTAATAATTGAATGTTTATTTAGAAATTAAGGTGAGGTGTGATGGATAGACCAAGAAAATTGACACATAAAGAAAAAGAAAGATTATTAGGCGAATCTTATAGAGTCGGTTACAGTTTTGCCAAAAACGTTTTTGAGCTTTTTCCAGGACTTATAAAATCAGTTGTGCTGTTCGGCTCGATTGCGAAAGCAACGCCGACGAAAGGCAGTGACATTGATATTCTCGTAGTTGTTGATGATACTTCAATCACACCTGACAGAAAATTCATTGACTGGTACAACATCGAGCTTGCGAATTTGATAAGGAAAAGCGACCCGCGCCTTCATGTGACTACGGTCACGCTGACAACATTTTGGGAAAATATTCTTATTGGAGAACCTGTTGTAATAAACGTGCTTCGCTATGGTGTCGCGCTTATAGACACAGGTTATTTTGAACCGTTGCAGTTTCTTCTCGCTGCGGGCAGAATCCGTCCGACAAAGGAAGCAATTTACAATGCCCTGACAAGAGCTCCATGGCACTTTACAAGAGCAAATTCAAGAATACTTGCTGGCATAGTCGATTTATATTGGGTCATGATAGACTCCGCGCATGCGGCGCTCATGGCATACGGAAAAGTGCCCCCATCTCCGGAGCACATAGAAAGGATGCTTATGGATACTTTTGTTTCCAGAAAGATGCTCAAGAAGAAATACGTGAATTATTATAGAGAGATATGGCAAACTTCAAAAGCCGTTGTTCATGGGGAAATTCTCCGCGGTAATGGGGTTGACTTTGATAGATATAGAGAAATGGCAGAAGATTTCGAAAGCAAAATGAAGGATTTGGTAAAAAGAAAAGAAAAGTAAAATTAGGATTAAATATCCTCGATGCTCATTCCGTGCTTTTGTAATTCATTTGATATACCTTTGTAAGTTTTTAATGTGTTAACTGCGTAATCCATCAACATTTTGTAGGTATTATATTCTTTTGCTTTTCCACTTTCGCTTAATACTTTAGACACATCATTGGCATACCCCATGATATTGTCTTTATTCTTTTCCAGCCATGGTTTTACTTTTAACTTACCATACATTACTCTGTAGTTTGTAATTTTAGTATTGTCCCATGCGTCGTCGGACCATACTTCAGTGTAAAGCTCAACCAACGCATCAATTTCCTCTTTATCCATATTGTTTGCTTCAAGGGCTTTTCTGAGGTATTTGTTTGCGTACTCGGATGCTATGTTTTTGGCAGCATCGCTTTCCAAATTACCCTCACCTATGGCTTTGATTGTTTTAGAATGCTCGTCTTCAAGAACGCTTGAAACACCAGCATAATCCCCAATCTCTGTAAGTTTCTTGAATGACATCTCATATGCCAATATAGGGTCTACTTTGATAAATGACTCATATGCGGTTTCGGCAATTTTTGGCAGATTTTTATTTAAGTGTATACCACCTAAAATTCCTGCCAGCTTTCTGGAAACATCCGCTATATTTGCATTGCTAGGAAGGGCACCAACTTCCCCTGATAATCCATACATATGAATATATTTCATAAGAGCTTTCTTTGCATTTTCTTTGTTTTCAGGATCTTTAGACTGGAGTTGTTTTAGAAATTCATCTATTTTCATAGGAGTTTCAATTTCAGATAATATATCTTCCAACACCATTTTATTACCACCTCACAGTAATAAATAGAACAATCAGTATTTATAAATGTTTCGATTTAGTTATGGATAACATTATAAATAAAGACAAAATTAATTAAGCTGGTGAAAAAAATGGCCAAAAAAATCAAGAAAGTTAAATCTAATAAAAAACAAACTAAAGGGAAGGAAGAACTTCTGAAAAAAGCCAAAGAGCAAATAGTTGAAAGGCTAATAAAAGAGAAAGGTATCTCAAAGGAAGAGGCCGAAAAGGTTGCCGGCAAGCTTATTGCTCAAAAGTTATCAACGGGTGATACTCCTGTATTACAAGTTCTAAAGCAGTTTTTAAATGACAAAGACGCGAAAGCAGTCGACCAATATGTGGCGTCTGTAGTTGGAAAGTTTGGAAAGTATATCAAATCTGTGGTTCTATGGGGCAGTACAAAAACAAAGAAGACATTAGCCAAAAAGAAGAAAGTTCATGACATTGATATAGCAATCATTGTTGATGACACTGATGTAAGAAGGATGACAAGGGGAGAATTAAAGGACAAATTATTCCAGAGACTTCTTGAAATGGGATATCCCATATCAAAAAAAATACATCCTCAACCTTATTTGCTAACTGAATTTTGGCAGTATGTTCTTGAAGGAAACCCTGTTCTCTACAACGTGCTTAGAGATGGCGTGATAATGTATGATACGGGATTCTTTTTGCCCGTCCAGATGCTTATGAAGATGGGTAACATAAAGCCGAGCAAGGAATCAATTGACAAGCATATATATATTGCAAATGAGCTTTTGAAGTTGTCCAAAAATACAATGCTTACAAAAATGTCATATGATTTAGAACAGGCAGTAGTTTCGAGCGCGCAGGCAGTTTTAATGGAATTAGGATATCGCCCGCCAACACCAAGCGAGACTCCAAAATTCGTTCTTGACAAATTGGTTAAAGAGGCAAAAGTTGTTCCAGAAAAATACGCAAAAATCGCGGAAACAATAGTCAAAAATTATAAAGATATTGAGCATAAAGACAAAAAAACGTATACTGGCAAGGAATGGGACAAACACCTTGCGATGACGGAAGACTTTGTCAAGAAGATGACGGATGTCCTCAAGAAAATCAGGGAAAAGAAAGGAGAAACATTCCTCTATGAAGCAGTCGAGAAAAAGAAAAACCTAAAGGTTAAGCGTCCTACGGACATCGAGCTTGACAGAGGAGAAAAATCTCTTGAGAAGTCAGATGAAATAATCAAAAAGGAGCTCGGACAGCGCTAATTTGTTTTTTATTTTTCCAAAACCTTTTTAAATAAACAAACTTTCGGTTGATGTTATGGAAGCAATTATAACAAGCTACAAAAGAGGAAGACACAAGCAGTACCCAAATCAGATATTAATTAAAGCAGATGGGATAGGGTTTGTCAAAGCGCACGGATTCCTTGGAAAAAAAGTTGAAGTTACAGTATCGAAGAAAAAAAAGATGATTGGTAAGATAATTGCTGTGCATGGAAAAAAAGGTGTTATGAGGGCTAAGTTTTCAAAAGGGCTTCCAGGGCAAATAGTAGGAAAAAAATGCAAAGTTTTAGCCTAAATATTTTCTTGCTTCTATGTTAAGCTCATACGGTGTTTCATTCAATAGATTTACTATTTCTTTTTGGGAATATCCGCTAAATCCAATCGTTATTTCTCCTTTATGTCGCTCTTTTAATTCTTCTAAAATTTTTGGCAAACCTTCTTCTTTTAAGGTGCCTTCAACAACAACCCAGAAACCAGACGCTTTTCTTGCTTTTAAGTCGTCCAACTCATTTTCCAAAATACCTCTTATCTCTTCAAGTTCACCTTTTTTGAAATAACCAAAGTTGTGGTATTTTATTTCTACTTTTTTTCTCCCATTTTTCAATCCCTTTACTAAAACAATTTCTTTTTTAGATAAATATAAAACAAAATCCAAATTACGCCAATGGTACCAAGGATGTACCAAAAAACATTCGGATTATGCTGTAATGGTAGTAAAATATTCATGCCATAAATACCTGAAATAGCTGCGGGTATGCTTATAAAAATCGTAACTATAGTCAGGATTGTAAGAATTCTGTTAAGCTTATTTGAAAGCAAAATCATATAGTGGTCGCGAATGTTGGAAATTGTCTTAAGCGAGGATTTACACAAGTTGAATCCCTCGTTTGCTTCTACAACTAAATCCTCAATTATTTCTTTGTCCTTTTCGTAGAATTTTATCTTTTTCAGCATTCTATTGTATAAAATTAGCATGTGATAGTAATAATAAATAAAATTGTTAAGAATCTCCTCATATTCCAACAGCATCGTTACGTCTTTGTCTCTTAAACGCCTTATATTCTTTCTCCGCAGGCGGACGTCCCTTACAATCTCAAGAGTTTCTTTCTCGAAGGATTTGTTCATTTGCGAAAGTATTTTTATCAGGCTTTTCAGCTTTTGAGTAGTATAAATTTTTATTTTATTGTCAATTATCTTTCTGAGAACCCTTGTTTCGTTTTTGGATAGTGTTAATACAAAATCATTACTCACTATAATGAGAATGGTTTCAAGTTCTTTATCTGAGGCTATATCTTTGACAAAGAGATATATTTTTTTATCAACAATGTCTATCCTCGGGGTTTCATTTATATCCAACCCCGCGATTAAGTTTTGTTTGTCTAGTTTAAATTTTTCGACTAAGAACTCCATTTCATCTTTTGTAGGAGAAGTAACATTTATCCAGCAACCGACGCTAAACTTATCTAACTCATTAAGTGATTTATCTTTAATTGTCCTTTTAAAATAAGTAATCATAGAAATAAAATGGGGTGATACATTTAAAAAAGTTGCCAAATTATATGAATATGGTGATAAAATGATGTCTAAAATACCAATTAATCTGGAAAAAATAAAGAAGGAAAAAATTGACGAGGAAATTCTCCGCGTTGGAATAATTGCTGAGTTAGATGCTATAAATCTTTATGAACAGCTGGCGGCGATGGCGCAAAGCGAAGACATAAAAAAAGTTTTGCTTGATATTGCTAAGGAAGAAAAAACACATGTTGGAGAATTTCAAACCCTCTTGCTGAAAACAGACAAAGAGCAGGTAAAAGAGCTTGAGGCAGGCAAGGAAGAAGTTGAAGAGGAGTTGTCAAAATGACTAAAAAACTTCAAATCTACAAGTGTGAAGTTTGTGGAAATATAATTGAGGTTGTAAATGAGGGAGGAGGAGAGTTAGTTTGCTGCGGAAAACCAATGAAACTCCTTGAGGAAAAAACAAATGATGTTGGCAATGAGAAGCACGTTCCCATAATTGAAAAAACAGAAAATGGGATTAAGGTAAAAGTTGGAGAAGTCCCACATCCAATGGAAGAGAATCATTACATACAATGGATTGAGATAATTACAGATGACAAAATTTACAAAAAAGAATTGCATCCACATGAGAAACCAGAAGCAGAATTTGATGTTAATCCAGACAAAATAGAAGTTAGGATTTACTGCAACCTCCATGGGCTTTGGAAGAATTCACTTTAGTTTTTCAGATAAAATTGCGGGACAAACTTTTTTTACCCCTTTTATTTTTCTTATCATTCTGTTAAAATCATTGAGTTTTTTTCTGTCTCTAAACCAACATTCCATCATTATCATATGGTCGCCACGTGAAGAATAAAGTTTCATGACTTCTTTCATCTTCTTGGTTTTTTCTAATACTGAAAGATAATCTTCTGGAGAAGTGTCAATCCCTATTATAGCTACATATATCCCGGCGTTGCGTGGATTTATTTCCAATGAATACCCCTTTATTATATCATCTTCTTCTAGCTTTTTTATTCTCTTTCTAATTGCAGTTTCACTCACGCCAAGTTTTTTTGCAATCTTTGAGTATGACATTCTTGCGTTCTGTTTCAAAAGCTCCAAAATACTGAAGTTTGAAATTCGAACCATAATGTTTATATATCACACCTTACTTATAAACCTTATCACTGGAGGTGAGAGCTTGGAAGAAACAATAAATGGATGTTATGGTATGCCGACAATAGGGGAAAAATTTCCAAAACTAATTGTGCAAACAACAGCTGGAAGACTAAAATTACCAGAACATTTTAAGGGGAAATGGTTTGTTCTTTTCAGCCATCCGGCAGATTTTACACCTGTATGTACAACAGAATTTGTCGCATTTCAAAAAAGATACAAAGATTTCAAAAAGTTAAACTGTGAGCTGATAGGATTAAGTATTGACCAGGTATTCAGCCATATAAAATGGAAAGAATGGATAAAAGACAATTTGAAGGTTAAGATTGAGTTTCCAATTATAGCAGATGACATGGGAGATGTCGCCTGCGAGCTTGGGATGATACATCCTGAAAAGGGAAACAACACAGTGAGAGCAGTTTTTGTAGTTGACCCAAAAGGGATAATAAGAGCAATAATTTATTATCCGCAAGAAGTCGGGAGAAACATGGACGAGATTTTGAGGTTAGTTAAAGCACTCCAGACAGCAGACAAGGGCTACGCAACACCTGCAAACTGGCCAAACAATGAACTTGTAAAAGATGAAGTGATTATTCCACCGGCATCAGACGAAAAGACAGCAGCCAAGCGACCAAAGGAATATGACTGCTTTGACTGGTGGCTGTGCCACAAGAAATTGAAGAAGTGATTTTTTCTTTTTTTATTTCAAAATTTTTCCTGTTTCTAAATACCAAAGGTATAAATCAAGCTCTGCAAGCGTGAGATTTAGTTTTTTAGCAAGCTTTCGAAGAATTTCTTCAATTTCAAGGTAACGCTTCCGCGTCAGTGTATTTGGTTTTTCAATCAAGCCATTTTTAACGAGTATGTCAATTATATGAAAATCAATTATGGCATAATCATCAAAACCTATATTACGTAGAAAGTGGCTTGCTTCCTTCATCCCAATTCCCTTTATGTTTTTGACAAGCCAATCCCTATTCAATTCCAAATCATTAAGTTTCTTTCGAGCCTCAACAATATATCCCGCACGCGCATTTGGAAAGCGGTGCCCTAATTCCCTCAACTTTTTAGCCAACTGTTTTTCCGACAATGTCAAAAAACCATTTCCAATTTCCTTTTGAATTTTTATGCCTCCCGCGGCGCTGTAATTTGCAGTTAGGATACAAAAACATAATTCTTTGAATATCTCTTTTTTGGATTTTTTCCCAAGCTCTTTAAATTCTTTAATTTTATCATTGACAGTTTTTCCAACTTTACTTTTCTTAAGTGAATTAATTTTATTTATGAGTTTCATAGATACTCAAACTTTAGAAGATTTATAAAACTAAACATATTTGAAATGTTATGTTTGAACAAATATCTGAGAGATACCACAAATTCATGAAAGAAGAAACTAAAGAAAACAGCGCCCTTAGATTTACAACATTAATCCTCATTGTGGTAGTATATGGAGTATATGCTATGCACAAATATGGTACTTCAAATGGTTTATTTATAACTGCATTAAGCTGGAGTTTCTTCATATTTTGTACTCCTATTGCAGATGCGGGATTTTTGGTCGCATTTCCAACTCGGATTTTATTTAAGATTAGAATGATTTACACCCAGCTTGCTGCGTATTTAGTTGCAATAATCTTTGTAGCTGTCGCATTTGTGAGATACACAAAATTATTCTCAAAAACTATATTGCTAAAGCTATTTTATGCAATATTAACCACCCCATACTACTGGATAATTTTAATTCTATCATTTGTGGGAACAATCCTTTCTATATACTTTGGAGATGAGCTTCTTGATGTCGCAAAATTCAGCCAGGCAAAGAAGTTTCAAAAACATGTATCTAAATACAACCTTCTGGCTACCGCAACAATCATACTGTTAACTATAATCATTTATGATTTTCTTATAAAAAGTATGGGAATAAACATACCTCTATTTTGAGATTTTCAAAGAAACTTCTGCTCCCATTTTTTTAAAACAGTTCATAAAATAAAGGGAAATCACTTGTAATATTACAGTGAACACAACAATGTATGTTCCATACTTTTCAAAGAATCCAAGTGCTACACTCGGAAGCAATGCGGAAAATATACCAATTCCTATTGTAGCGCCACAAACTGGAGCGCCGACACCACAAACCTCAAGAGCTGCAAGTCCGATAGCAACTGCAATAATACTTACAATCGAACCACCATATGTCTTGGCAAGCACCACTTTTTCCTTGATATTCCTCACTATACACATTATAACCAATGCAAAAACAGTCATAAATGAAATCCCAAGAATGGTATACCATCCATAGAAAATTTTTTCGGGAACTAAAAAGTAGCTTGCTATAAATGCGATGGTAAAAATGAGTACGCAATAGTAGCTTTTCAATGTATTAAAAAGATATGTTTCGCTAAGCTTCATAAGATTGACTATAACCTAATTTTTTAAAAATGTTGCCAAACTAACAACATCATGACAAAATATGAGATTATAAATGAAGGAAAAACAAAATTTTATGCTCCGTTGGGGAAAATTTCAAAGAAACTCCCTGTTTTTTACAATCCGGCGAAGGAATTTGATAGGGATATTTCAATTCTTTTCTTAAGAGCAACTGGCAAAGAGAAAGTTCTTGACTTGCTTGCAGCAAGCGGTGCAAGAGGGCTCCGCTTGGCAAAAGAAGCGAAAGCTAAAGTGTGGTTCAATGATATAAACAAAGAAGCTGTGAAGTTAATCAAAAAAAATGCAAAACTCAACAAAATTACTCCAATTAAAATCTCAAACAATCGCGCCAATGAACTGATGGCGACAATGAAGGAAAAATTTGATTTCATTGATATCGACCCGTTTGGTTCACCAATTAATTTCATAAGCCAGGCAATTCCAAGATTAGCAAAAGACGGTATCCTCGCAGTCACAGCGACGGACACAGCCCCACTTTTTGGAGTTTACCCATGGACATGCTTTAGAAAATATGGGAGTTTTTCACTGAAAACCAAGTTTTCACACGAAATTGGGATTAGAATCCTTGCGAAAGCGGTAATTGAGCTCGGCGCAAAACAAAATATTTCTTTAAAACCAATTTTTGCCCATGCAACTCAACACTATTATAGAATTTATTTTCAGTCAAAAAGAAGCCATGTAAAAGAAATTCTCCAAGATATTGGATTTATATATTACTGTCCGAAATGCAAGAGACGATTTGCGACAAAATTTGAAATGCACGAAAAATGTAAGTGTGGAAACAAGCTTTCTTTTGCTGGACCACTATATATTGGAAATTTGTGGGACTCAAAATTGATTAAAACGATGATTTCGCTTGAAAATCCAAAATATATAAAGCAAATGACAAAAAAACACGAAAAATTCCTCAACCGCCTGCTCGAAGAGTCTAAGATAAATGTTCCCTACTTTTATGAAGTTGGGGAGCTTGGATGGGAAGATAAAAAACTTGACGAGGTAGTTAAGGAATTAAAGAAAGAAGGATTTAAAGCCTCGCGCACTCATTTTAGTGGTAAGGGAATTAGGACAAACTACTCTTTTTAGTGAGATTATGTATATAAGAAAAGAAGAATTAGTTGAACTAATTAAAGAACACCTCGGTGGTAAAGCATTTGAGGGGGATTCGGAGAGCATCGCGACTTACTTGCTAAACATATTTGGATTTCATAAGGGGATAGTAGATACGATGCTAACTAGCGAAGATAGAGTACTGTTTAACTATCTTTACGACATCGGAATTTTAAAAATAAGAAATGTTTCTTTAGGCGAAAGTCATATGGTACGCATGGTTGGACGTTATTATTTCATAAATGAACTTTCATATTGGTTTTTGGAGCCCAAAGAAACAAAAAATGAAAAACAAACAGAAAACCAAAACATTTACAACTCCCTGTCGGATGATGTTTGGGAAAGAAACTAATCACCAATTATTTACGAAGTTTTTCTTTATCTCTCATTGGGATAATTAATCACCCAACTTCTTTTCCAATTCGTTTAACTCCCACATTATTTCATCTGTTTCCTTTGCTATCTTCTTCTTTCTATATCTGTTATACAAAATATCTGCTGCACCCATCGTAGATATCATTGCAATACCAGAGCTTCCACTAGGATGAGATCCAATAATATCATTGAGGATATAATAAATTGGATACAAAAAAGTAGCTGACCATCTAAGATACTCTGAAAAACCATCAATTCTTATAATGGGTGATAAAATATCATCCATTATACGATCAGCTGTATTTAGTAAAACAGTTTGGTTATCATCTGGAGATTTTTCTTCTGACTTATGACGAAGTCCACCCCATTTCTTTGTTAATTTGTAAACATTAGAAGGATAATCCCGTGGAGGATTATCCTCGCCTTTATTTTTTCTTTTGTAGAACACCACTCATCACCCATTAATCACTCTCGACAAATCCGGCTCGAACATTTCTGCTATCTCTGGGTATTCCTTCAAGTCAAAAACTTCTATGCGATTGCCACGAAGACTATGCACATCACCATAACTATACTTTGATTCATCAACGTAAACAGCCCCAATTGCTGTAGAGATATCCTCACTTTTATCAATAATTTCTGCACCTGCAAGAGGTTCTGTTTTTCCCATAGCAACTTCAACGGCATTTCTCACATATCCGAGATGTCCATCTGTCCAGCCGTACTGAAGTACTTCCGGCTCTCCTTCGGGAGACACATAAACCGTAAAGAAATTTCCGTATGTCTGCGAAATTATTTTGCTTCCATCTTTGAGTTTCAATTCTTCCATACGTGCTTCTATTCCATCATCAAATCCATATGCGCCATGTATATCACCTGGCGACAATTCGACACCTTTCTCTCTCGCATATTCTGCCACCGCTTCCTTAATTTCTGGAGTTAGCATTTCTTCAAGCTTGCTTCTGTGCGGCTCTGGAATTCCAAGATGTGTCGCCACTAATTTTCCACTAATACTAAAATCATCACCACGATATAACCCCAGATTAACATCTGCGTAAGAGTCATTATTCATTCTATTAAACTCTGTCGTCAATTCTCCATCCGGCGTTACATAAATTATCTTGCCATCTTTAAGAAGCCCCAATGTGTATAAATTTCCACTTGGAGACACCATATTATACAATCTATTTTCAATACTATTCTCAATACCATAGGATGCCTTAATTGTTTGTAAGAGTTTGAATATATCATGCGATAACTTATCTTCAAATGCTCCGCCGAAGTCGCGGAGTATATTTCTACCTGTCTTTTTCATTTTGTCGATTACCGAGCCGCCTCTAAAGTAGTAGAATTCTTCAAGTTTTAATCCGTTTTTCTTTATGAAATCTAAGCTAACTCTTTTGGTATCCATATAAGATTCCACTGCGTTTACCATTGGTGTAATTCCTTTAGAGTCCATATCTAATATGGTCGAGCCAATACCTCCATCTACAGTCATATTGCCAATATATGAGTCAAGAAATACCTTGCGTGGTGCTAATGCGAACGGCTTTTCACAAGAATAAACACTTCCTTTTTTTCCTACTTCTGCCCATACGCTGCTGTTTTCTAGATGATGTGGTGTGTTTGTTGAGTCAAAAACAAGATTTGCATCCCTAAAATGTGGTAATACTTTGTTTGATTTTCCAACAACTAATTCTGCTTCTGGAAAAATGTCTTTAACCCCGTCGAGTTTTTTCTTGTCTACATCAACTATCCCAATAACATCTATTGGGTAATCTTCTTTATCTCGCAAATGAGCGAGTTTATCCAAATTCTTTTTACCTTGTTGTCCAACTCCAAGTTGAACGACTTTAGTTACCATTTTATTTCACCCCCAAGTTATTTTGTTTTTCAATCTTTTGATATTGTGCGAGTCCGAGCCCGCCGGAAACTTCATAGACGGCGCCTGTCACAAAACCGAAATAGTCGCTGGCGAGAGCTGCAGCAACATGGGCTACATCTTCCGGCTCGCCTATTCTTCCAAGAGGAGTCGCAGAAACAATTGTGTTTCTTATATCTTCTTTGTGTACTTCTTCTATCGTCTGCGGCGTGCGAACATATCCAGGAGCCACTGCATTTATGCGAATCCCTTTTTCCCCAAGATCCAAAGATGCCGTTCTAACATACTGTATGAGTGCGGCCTTCGTCATATCATACGCTTCCATAGAATGCTCGCTCCTGTATCCATTAATGCTGCTTACAACTATTATGGATGATGGATGATGTTCCTTACGAGCAAGAATGTCAACGCTACTCATAAAAGGAAGTACATTTAACTCAAACAATTTCCTGTATATTCTCTGATTGTCTTCTCCAACAGGTGTGGGCTCTCCAACGCCCGCCGAATACGCAAAAACATCAAAATCGCCTTTTTCCAGAAAATTAAGGTATTCTTCTTTTGTAACATCCAATTGATTGTAGTGGATTTTATCAGCGTCAATTTCTATGCCAAATTCACTCCACACGTTCACCAGTTCCTCAAGCGGTTTTTTATCAACCACTGTAACATCCATATCATTTTTCCAAAGCTCACTGGCTATTGCTCCGCCGATACCGCCGACGCCAACAACAAGTGCATTTTTACCTTCTAAATCTTCAAATACCATTTTATTTACCCCCTTTAGCTAAATAGCTTGTGATTGTAAGCAGATAATCTACCGCGCTTATAATCGGAACGTGGGGGATGTTATTTTCTTCGCAATATTTATGTGCTGGAGTACCATATTGTGCAAAAAATATTGTGTTTCTTCCTTTGAAAACATCTCCCGGCTTGTCTCCGATATGAGTTATGGCAAAGTCTTCATCGCCAAAAATTTCATTCCCCAAAATGTTCGCGGTTGTTTCCTTTGTTGGAGATTTTCCGTCCCCAATATATATGATGTCTGCATTGTAATCTGGATTCACATCTATCTTCCAGCTTTCGGGCACGCTTTCCTCAAAGAAATTAACCATATCATCAAGAGTGAAGCTTTTATTTTCTTTATCATCCCTCTTAAAGTATAATTTACCATTTTCTTCTCTCAACCTGATTGACTGGAGAGGATATTCTTTTCTCATAACTTCATCAAGCAAAGCAATACCTTCAGGTTCAAATTCAACATATTCTCCATCAAATCCAAAAAGGTTATTGTTATCCCTTTCTTTGATTGCATTATAAATGTCTCTTGTAGGAACATTGCTTCCCTTGACAAGAAAATGATTTCGTATATCTCCTCTTTCTGGAGCGTCGCCCTCGATGTATATACATCCGACTCTTTTAGAGAAATTTCCTTGAAACGCTATTTTCAGATTTTCCTCCGCCGCATTTTCGATAACATTCCTTATCATACCATAATAAATATCTTCCGCAATTGGATTTACCTCATTAACCTTGTTATCCTTCAGATATACTGCACCGTCTTCGCCAATTAGATTAATCGAATTATCCCCTAACCGCTTATCTCTAAAGTTTATAAGCGTGGACAAGTCCCATCCCGAATTTATTGCAATGGGTATATATTCCTGAACGCGACTCTCAAGAAAATGAAGAGATGTTGCAACACCCCACCACGGAAAGAAACCCGCATCTATCAGTCTTGTAAGAGGTCCCTGAACATCCATGGATATCATTAAATTTTTTGCGCCTATTGATTTTAATTGTCTCTCAAACTGTTCTCTCTTTTCATCAATGTACCAGGAGGTATAACCAAGGGCTTCTATTATTTTATCCATTTATATCACCTATATCTGAAACCAAATGTGGTACTTTTTCGATATCAGAAAGATTTCTGACTAGAAATCCACGAGTCCCACATTCCTGAACTGCTGGATTTAAATCTCTCTCGTAAGAATCTCCTACAACCAAAACTTCTTCTGGCTTTAGCCCTAGCTTTTCAATTGCCAAATCAAAGAACTTTCTTGATGGTTTCATGCTGCCAACATCGTCAGAGGTTACAACAACCTCAAAATATCTTTTCCAATTCGGAATGGCTCTTCCAAGTTTCATTTCAAGAATATCTCTATATTCGTCGCTTGAAATTGCTAGCTTGTACCCATCTTTTTTTAGTTTTTCAACTACATCACTTAAATTATAATGAAATTCGAGACTGTTTAACAGATTATCCCAAAAAATTTGGGTTCCTTTGGAAACAACTTCCTCAGGGACAACATCTAAAAACTCTTGCAATGTATCACTAAGAACATTTTCAATGCGTCTTGCATTTAAGTCTTTATACTGCTTATGTGCATTATAATTTTTAATCCATGCTGGAATTAACTTTTTCTTAGGAACTCCAACTTCCCCTTCTATGTAATTAAGCATCGCAGTGTATGCCCATTCTTTATTATGCTCATAAAGAGTATGGTCTGCATCAAAAATGATTCCTTTTACTTTATTTCCATAAACTAAGTCAAGAATCTTCTTGACTACCTTTGAAGAATCGTACTCTATCCCACCACTATCTTTTAGTAAATCCGCACTGATAAATTTTTCAGGCAAATTTTTACTGAATGGAACAATCTCTCTAACAAGAGGTTCCTCATGCATATAGGATTGTATTCTGCTTTCATCAGGGAGTGTATTATTATATAGAATATATAGTTCACTGCCAATATACTTTTCAACTTCATCTGCAAAATCTTCCACAGTGAATCCGTTTGTTTCCCCAAATTTAGTCATAGCTGGGCATATAAAAATCTTCTTTGCCTTTGACTTCTTAATTGCCTCTGCGATTCCATCATGTAAAAAATTCGGTAGAATGGATGAATATAAATCCCCAGGTCCTATTAGTATAACATCTGCATCTTTAATTTCTTTTATTACTGAAGGGTATGCTTTTGATTGAGGATTTACAAAAATTCTACTTATCTTTAAGTTTCCATCATGTTTTTTTGGAACATCAATTTCATCCTCACCTTTGATTATTTCCCCATTTTCAAGCTCAGCATAAAGCATTGTTTTGCTTATCGTTGCGGGTAAGCATTTTCCTCTAACTTCCATAAAATTATGAAGAAATGAGAGCACATCTTTATAGTCATCTGTTGTTTTTTCAAGCCCAGCAATTAGTATATTCGCAAAATTATGTCCTTTATGCCCCCCTTCAAAAACAAGATAATTTGCAAATCTAAATTTCCATAGCTTTTTCTTCCACTCTTCCGCATCCGATAATGCAAATATGTGCCTTTTAATATCTCCAGGGGGTAAAATATCCAATTCTCTCCTTAGAGCGCCAGTGCTTCCCCCATTATCAACCATAGATGTAACACTCACTATATCAACGCCATAATTTTTCAATTCGCTTAATACAACGTTTGGCATTGCGTTTCCACCACCAAAACACACGAACTTCATATGATATCACCTTATTATACTACTTTGAAGTAATGATTAATAACAACCAGTGATTTATATACCTTTTTGATAAATTTTTATTAAAATTATTTTTATAATTTATAAAAAACTTTATAAATAATCAGTAGCTAAGATAAAATATGAAATATATATATGATATCAAAAGTAAAATTGCAATACCTACAGAAGTTTTAAAGGATAAGAACGCCATAAAAGTGCTTACTCATCCTATACGTTGGAAAATACTTGAAATCCTGTCAGAAAAACCGATGTATCCCCTCAAAATTGCAAAATCTTTAAAATTACACGAGCAGAAGATATATTATCATCTACGTCTGTTAGAGAAAAATAACTTTGTAGAAAGAAAAAAAACGGATGAAGGTGTAATAACATATTATACTACAAAACCTGTTGCATATTCTATAATACCCAAATGGGTAAAAACAAAATTAAAGGAAATAACAATTAATGCTTTTTTACCCCCACCTCATATTCTTGATGGATTTATTGAAGATGGTAAAATTAATTGCAAGATTGTAGCTGGAAGTACAATTCCACACGGAAAGTTGAAAAGAATAAGTCGTTCTTCTTATATAGTTGGTGAAATTGCAGTGGCTCTTGGAAGATTTGGTTCAAGCGAGGAACAATTAGTTTATACAGATATGAACCTTGACACAAAAAAAGGCAACTTAATTGTCATTTCAGGAATGCATGTTAATACACTACAGGCTGAACTAAACAAATACTTACCAATTAAATTCGATAAATCAGGAAATAAAATAATATCAACAATTTCAAAAGAGGAGTATAGCGAACCAAATACTGGATTTATCTGTAGGATAAAAAATCCTTTTGACAAAACAAAAAGTGTTATTGTGCTTGCGGGATTAGAATCCTCTGGAACAAAAGCAGCAGTTTATGCCTTCAAAAAGTATCTCCCAAAGATAAGTAAAGGAAATATGTATAATAGGAATGTAATGGCAAAAGTTGTGTACGGCGTCGAAAAGAACGGAAAAATAGAAAGTGTAGAATTCCTAGAGTAATTAAACTATAAATGAATAAAGAAAAAAATTATGCCTTTTCGCGTATTTTTTTGATTTGGTCCTCAAGCTTCAGCTTTTCAAGGAGCTCTTTATACCTGTTTCTTATTGTAACCTCTGTGACTCCCGCCACGTCAGCTACATCCCTTTGGGTCTTTTTCTCTCCACAAAGCAAAGCGGCGACATAAAGTGCTGCTGCAGCTATCCCCATGGGACCCTTACCGCTTGTTATCTCAAGTTTATTTGCCTTTTTAATTATTTCAACTGCTCTTGAAACTGTTTTAGGCTTCAAATGCAGTTCAGAAGCGAATCTCTGCACATAATCCTGCGGGGAAGTTGGCAAAATCCTAATTCTTAATTCTCTGCATATGAATCTATATGTTTTTCCAATCTCCTTTTTGTCAAGAGGAAAAGCATTTGATATTTCATCAAGAGTTCTTGGAACACCATGCCTTCTGCATGATGCATAAAGAGCCCCCGCCACAACGGATTCCATGCTTCGTCCCCTAACTAGTCCTTTTTCTGCAGCCATTCTGTAAATCATAGCCGCATCTTCTTCTGCTATCTTTGGAACATCGAGAAAACTTGCGACTCTCTTTAATTCTGCCAAAGCAAACTTCAAATTTCTTTCAATAGGTGTAGAAATCCTTGTCTGCCATTTTTTCATCCTATAATACATCCTTTTTTCAGATGGCGACATCTTTGACAAGTCCCCAGACTTGCCTATTTTAGTGGAAAGCCCCTTGTCATGTTTCGTATATGTCAAAGGCGAACCAACTCTCCTTTTTGATTCTCCTTGGTCAGAAAATTCTCTCCATTCCTGTGAAAAATCAATAACTTTATCTTCGATAACCAAACCACATTTTTTACAAATAACTTCCCCACGTTTTCTATCCCAATACAAATCTTTAGAACCACAATTTGGACATTTGGTAATTTTACCAGATTTCATAATACGCCCTCCCAAACGAAATATTTAAAAACTTTAGCCTAAATCGATTTATAAAGGTTTCTAATTTGATTAGTTATTTTAGAGGGGTAAAAATTTATATATCATCTCCTCTTTTTATCTTTGCAAAAAAAGGGGGCGAAAGCTTGAAAAATGAATTTCGTGAGATACAGGATCCATGTGTGAGGCCATATGCAACACTGGTTGGGAGTATATTTGGGGGCAAAATTGAAAACGCGATAAAAGACCCAAATTCGGATAAAGAAATTGGAAGAATGTATAGCAAGATACATAAAGGTTTACTTAATGAAGGATATTCGCCAGAAAGGGCATCAGATATAGCAGATAAATTTGTCAACGCAACACAACATTATATCATAGAAAAAAACAACAATACCAAAAGGATAGAAGATTTCTTTGGAATCTCTAATGAAAGTGCGGCAATTATCTCAAATATGGGTTATACTACACCATATCACATTTTATATGACAAACCAAGCGGTATAAAAACAAAACTTGGAAGTATAGATGACAAAGAACTAAAAGTAATTCTTGCCAAAAGGGATAGTTACATTAAACACAAAGGGATAGAGATTAAAAAGAATGTTGAACAATTGGGTATGGCAAATTCAATTGAAGAATTTGTTGATTTATACTCAACTTCGTTAGAAGAATTGTTGTACAATGACATGTTAAAAATATTTCCTGAAATAGGTGATGTAGTAAATTATTTTATGCAAGTTGCAGAGGAAGACAATTTGTACAAATTATCTCCAGTAACAGCGGTAGAAAGAGAAACCAGCATTAATAGAGATGTATTAGATGGATATATTGACAAAATGGATGAGATAGAATTTGAGATAAAAAAAGTCGCTGACGAAAATGAAATTCCAAAAGTTGACAGATTTATAGATTCGCTATTGACATATGCAAATTTAATAGCATATAAGTTTCCAACATGCTATGGTATAAAAAGAGAATTTAATAATATTCTAGATACATTATTAGACGCATTAGAAATTTATAGTGAAGGGAAATAAAAATTTTCTTTTATTACTTTTTTTGCCAAGCATAACTCCTTAGCTTAGAGCTTTTTCCAAAACCACAATAGGAGCATACTTTTTTGGTAACGTGGTATGTGTGGTGACCACATCTTCTACAAGTTATATGGGTCTTTCCCTTGCTGTGTTTTCCTCTAGATGGTGTTCCCTTACTCATTTTTGCTACCTCACTCTGATGGTGCGATTAAAATAATTGTGTCTCCCCTTAGGAATAGCTTACCAATCTTTCTTTTCGTTTCTCCGTTTTCCATTTCGTCTGCGTCATCCAATACACAGTTGATATGTATATCAAATGCGAGCAACTTACCGATAAATCGCTTTCCATTTTTAAGTTCAATCATTACTCTCTTGTCTTTTGATGCATTCAATAAATCCAAAGGTCTTGTTATTTCCATTTTTTAACCACTCCTAACTGTTAATAACAAACATAACACACTATTATTGCCTTTTAAACTTTTCTCTTTGCAAACTTGTCAAAAAGATTTAAATATCCCAAAGTTATATTACTACTACTACTATATGGAAGCGACTGTTAAACAAATTAAGGAATATTCAAATGGAATATTAAGATATCCATGTCATTTGGTTGAATTAGCACTAGATAATGTAGAAGATTCGGGTATTGATGAAGTTATAACCGAATTAACAAGAGGTGTGTTCAAAAAAGTTGACAAGATGGACACTGAAAGTGAAAAGATAATAGATATTTATGGAACAACATTCCCTCTTATAGGTACAGAATACACATTTAGGATAAGACAAAATATTCCAAATGGAAATGCAGAAGTGATACTAAAAGGCCCTGATGGAGTTGTCCATGAAGCGATGTCTACCATTGAACGATATGTTGAAGTAGATAATAAATTCAAAAATGCAATGGATAAATTGGCATATAATTTCTACAACGAAGAAGAATTATTAATGTTGGGATATATGATTAATTAATATTTCCTATAGAGTAAAGTTTAAAAAGGGATTTCTTGTTGTGATAGGCATGGTTATTTGGCACGCAGAAAGAAAAAGAAAAGTAAGTGGTAGCAAATATCAAAAGCTAAGGGATAAAAGAAAACGAGAACTCGGAAGAAATCCGGCGCACACGAAGCTTGACGAAAGAAGAAAAGTTGTAAAAGTGCGGACGCAAGGAGCCAATGAAAAAATAAAGCTTCTCAGAACAAATATAGCCAATGTTTTTAATCCAAAAGACAATAAATATCAAAAATTGAAAATAACAAAAATTCTTGAAAATAATGCAAACAGGCACTTCGCAAGAAGAGGTATAATAACAAAAGGGGCTATAATAGAAACAAAAGCAGGAAAAGCAAAAGTAACCAACAAGCCCGGACAAGAAGGCACAATTAATGCTGTTTTGATTTCTTAATATTCTACTTTGATAATATTCAATATATTGTATAGAACTGTCTTATAGTGAATAAACTTTAAATACTGCTACCCCTTACCATCAAGTCGTGATACAAAATGGCAAAATCAAGTGAAGGACAAACAGGGCTTTGGGTTGCTATTCTAGGTGCAGTGATTATTTTGATTGATGGAATAGCAGCATTAATAGCAAAAGCATTATACGGGTGGAGCTTAACAGGACCAATCATAACAGGATGGACAGAAATAATTTTATCATTAATCATCATGGGCGCAGCATATTACTACAATAAGAAACCAAAAATTGTTGGATGGAATATTGTGATACTATCACTTATAACTCTACCATTTGATGGGGGTTTCTGGACAATAGGTGCATGGATTGCATTACTAGGTGGAGCCCTTATAGCTTATGAAAAGTAAGCTAATCTTTTTTTTCTTTTCTTTTTTTAAAGAAAGAGGAAATAATACCTTTTTTGGATATACTTATTAATGACATCTCTTTAAAAGAAACATTTTTAAATTAAAAACCGAACAAAACAATAGAGTAGTATGGGCCCGTAGCTCAGTCTGGTCAGAGCGATTGGCTCTTAACACACCTTTCTTTGGGAAAGAAAGCTGTACCAAAGAAAAGTGAAAGAGTGAGACCAATAGGTCGGGGGTTCGAATCCCCTCGGGCCCTTCTCTTTTTATGCTCAATTTATAAAAAGTTTATAAACTTCTATGATTCTACTTAGCTTGTGGGCCCGTGGCGCAATTGGCGGCGCGCTCGGTTGGCAATCGAGAGGCTCCGGGTTCAAAAGCAGCCTTTCTTTTGGGAAAAGAAACGCTGGCGAAAGAAAACTTCTTTTTCGTCAACGTTTTTCTTTCCAAGAAAAAGGTTGGTGAAAGTCCCGGCGGGTCCACTAAGAAATTATGAATAAACAACTTCTTCTTCCAATGTTTTAACAACTTCATCTTTAAGCAAATCAACTTTTTCATAAAATTTGACAACTTTTAAATCTAATGTGTCAGGATTAATTTTAATTATATATGGATTAGTAAGAACAAAATAGTTATTACCCACATTAAATCCATTCGAAGAACCTGAAAAAGAATATCCACCAGCTAAACTAATAGAATTTTTCCAATCATCTTCAACATTAATTAAATCATGAGCAGTTACATTAGCATTCCCAATTAAAATCACCTTGTCTGCTTTGTTTATAACTTTAGGAAGATATTTCTCAAATAAATCAACTGTTTCCCTATTTAAAACAAGATAAGATATTTCACTTTTACCATCCTCTTTATAACCCATATTAATTACATAGACACCATCATTTATAAATGTTACTATCAATTAGTGGTAATAAATAATAAAAAGTAACAATACCAGGTATAATAAAGGTGATATTTATGGAAACAAAAATTATCAAAATCAATTCTCCCAAAGACACCAACTTAATTTTGGGGCAAACACACTTTATAAAATCTGTGGAAGATATTTACGAAGCAATTGTAACCTCAAACCCAAACATAACATTTGGAATTGGTTTCGTAGAAGCATCCGGCGACTGCTTAATCAGGCACACCGGAAATGATGAAGAACTTGAGAATGCAGCTGCAGAACAGGCGTATAAAATTGGCGCGGGGCATACATTCATAATTTTCTTAAGAAATGGCTACCCAATAAATGTGCTTAATGCAATCAAAATGGTGCCTGAAGTCTGCAACATTTTTACGGCAACAGCCAATCCTACCGAGGTAATCGTCGCAGAAACAGAACAAGGAAGAGGGATTCTTGGAGTGATTGATGGCAGCAAACCGAAAGGTATCGAAGATAAAGACAAAATAAAAGAACGAAAAGAATTTTTAAGAAAAATAGGATATAAACAATAGTTGGTTAACCCAACAGAAAAGCTTAAAAACAATGATTTTGTTGGTATAACCAGCATGGCATCTAAAGAACTCCTCACAAACATAAACAAATTCATTAACTCGGCAAAATTAGTCTATAACTCGAAGGATTATACCTCAGCAACAATATTATGGTTTAAAGTTTGTTTTTCTTTATTAGACTTTGTCTTGCTTACAAGCGTTGGCAAAATACCTAAAGATCATAATGAGAGATTTGAACTGCTAAGAGAATATTTTCCAAATGAATATATAGAACTCAACAAGCTATTCAAAATTTACAGGGATACATATAGGATGTCAATAGGAAAACAAAAATGCGACAAGGTGATAAATTTTGTTAAAAAACTTATTAAAAAATTCAATATTCCGGCAAATTATTAAGAAATTTTACAAAGAAAATAAAGAAATAGTAGACATAGTTTTATTTGGGTCTACAGTTAGAGGAAAAGAATCGCCACGAGACATAGATTTAATGGTGATTTTTAACAAAAAGATAGACGATTCGCTGGTAGAGAAACTAAACAAAGAACTAATTAATGTAATGCCAAAAATAGAGATTACCTCAGTAACATACAGGGAATTATTCAGCCCAAAATTTTTAGCTCGTGAAGCATACTTAACTGAAGGATACTCTCTAATAAATAAAAAATATATATTCAGTGGTTTAGGATTTGAAACATACGAGATATTCAAGTACAATGTGAAAAATCTCAGCAAATCAAGATTAATGTCCTTCTACTATGCATTATATGGCAGAAATAATAACAAAGGGATGTTAGAAAAGCTAAACGGAATAAAATTTTCAAACGAGGTAATTTTAAGTCCTATTGAAAATAGTGAAGAATTCAAAGAGTTTTTAGATAGTTGGAATATAAAATACTTTAGATTTCCAGCAATCATCCCATCTAGAATAGCTAAATCCAAAGTCATAAAGGAGCTTAAAAATGGAAATAGAAGTAAAAGTTAAAGTCGACAACTTGGAAGATGCGAAAAAGAAATTATTAAATTTAGGAACAAAATTTGAGGCGCCAAAAAAGCAAATCGATGACTACTACAAACTAAAGGGCAGAGAAAAAGAGACACAAAAATCCGGCTCTTATCTGCTTAGAATTCGCAGAGAGAATAATGATTCATTTTTCACTATGAAAGTCTTAACAGGTAAACAGGGTATTTGGGAGGAGTATGAAACAAAAATCTCCAACCCAGATGATATGAAAAAAATTCTTGAAAAAATGGGTTTCGTGAAAGTTATTTCAAAAATAAAAACACGTGAGCGGGGAACATTCGGCGACTTTGAAATAAATCTTGATAGAATTGAAGGACTTGGCGACTTTGTTGAGTTTCAGTTAATCTCCGACAATGGTGAGGTTGCAAAGAAGAGAATTCTCAATCTCATAGACAAACTTAAATTACCAAAAGATAATATAATCCATAAGGGCTATGTACGCCTGCTCTTCGAAAAAATGGGTGTAAAATATGAAGATAATTAAATCTCTTATAGACATCGTGTCACAACCAATTAAAGAATATAAACAAAAAAAGATGGACAAACTAAGTAGTTATGCATCTATGCGGGCAGTAGACACAGTTGGCTGGTGGCGGGCACACCACTACCGCAACAAAAAAGAATTAATTGAATTCTTATCAAGAGATATGGCAATAAAAGAGAGTATTACTCCTTTAGCTATGAAAGAAGCTGCAATTCCTTACCTTCTAAAAGCTGCTGAATATCATAACTTAGCTGAAGAAGAAGATACTCCAGAAGAGATGGAAGAAAAATACTGGCAACTCGCGGAAGAAAGCCTTAAAGAATATTATTCAACTGTTCAAAAGCTAAAAAAAGAATATCTTAAAGACGCGTTTGTTACTTATGTTGCACCGCCGGCATATATGGCGCTAGTCGCAGTCAGCAGTGTCTTTATGATTAAAACACAGAATCCTCTCATTTCAACAGGGCTTATGGCACAATTGATGTATTACCTCCCAACATTCTTGGAGGCAAATCATATACTTGACAGATGGTACATGGAGAAACCAGATTGTCCCCTATCAAACGCAGGGAGACCATTCTTAGAAGATTAAAATGGAATGTCCATTCTGCAAAATTGTCAGCGGTGAACTAAATGCTTACAAAGTTTATGAAGATGAAAAATTCCTCGCCTTTCTTTCAATACGTCCGGTTACAGATGGGCATGTATTGGTGATTCCAAAAGAACATATTCGTTGGGTTTGGGATGTGCCAAACATAGACGAATACTACAAAGTCATACAGAAAATTGCGCAGGCAATAAGAAAAGCCTTCAATACAGAACAAGTTCTTTCTTATGTAATAGGAGATGAAGTACCTCATGCCCACGTCTGGCTCCTCCCAAAGCTTGAGGGCGATTCTCTGGAGGATTTGATGAACATACGAAAAACAAAGGAATACACACCAGAAAAATTCAGGGAAATCGCCGATAAAATTAAAAAAGAATTAAGATAAGAAAGATATTTAAAATCAAAATATCTACTACTAATTGGTGATTAAATATGGTTTATCCAATGGAAAATGAGACAATTGATTTGAAGCCTTTAATGCCTTTGGTTGATATATACACTCAACTTCTCAGCGATGAGGAAAGAAAAGAATTATACAAAGAAGCAAGGGCAAAAATAAACAACGATGAGGAGTTTCTCAAACGCCTTGAAGAAAAAGGCGAAGATGAAAAGAGTATATTATTATCTCTAATCGGCACATATGCACCAGAAACCAAAGCGAAGGAAATAAGTAAACTGGCGGTAGAATACATGCAAGACAATAAAAATGACTTAATTGAGATAATCGATAAAACAACAAAAGAATATAACGCACTCAAAGCATTTAGCTATGTAGTCAAATTGGCAATCACAAACGCGAAATTTGAAATAATATATCAAGATTTAGATAATTTTGAAAAACATCTAGATATAGCTGAAGAATATCTATATAAGTCTCTAGATAAGGCTGAAAAACATTTAGATAAATTTGGAGAACATTTAGATGAACTTAACAAAACATTAGATGATATAATTAAAGGTGAATATTAGTGATAATACCAGATCTAAATTCTAGATTGACAGAGTCAGTTTCATCTCATTATGATAAACCACAGAAAGAAGAAAAAGAATCCTTCATTGACGCTTATATGCACGCGTTATACAATGTCAAAGAAGAAGCAAAACGAATGATGATTTCAAGAGACAAAAATGGGAAGAAATATGGAGTTAAGCTATATTCTGCCGTCGATGAATTCATAGACTATCTAGAACGAAGCACCAAAGATGTTGAAGATATCCTCAAAAATGAAGGTTTGGTAGGGAGAATTTACACCGCAAACATTGAAAGAGCTCTAGAGGATATAATTAAAACAGAAGCATACTTAACTAGAAACGGAAGAACGGTTTTGCAAAGAGCCATAAGAGACGTCAAAAAAAAGATACTAACCAGTGGATAGATTCCTTTTCATTTTTTTCTTTCAACAACTTTTATAAACACAAATTCTTTCTTTTTGATAGTCGGGGAAGTCGGGGTATTCCTTTTCATGGAAGAGGAACCCGATAGTTTAGTCTGGTAGAATGCCTGGCTCATGACCAGGTGATCGGGAGTTCAAATCTCCCCCCCGACATCCCAAACAAATGTTTATAAAAATAAACCTATTCTTATTTCACATGAGGAGGTATGTCATCTTAGCAGTGCTACTGCTGGTTTCACTGTCTTTGGCGCTTGGAGACGTCAGTGTCGACAGGCAGATGCCAAGCCCAATAGAAGTCGGACATGATGTTAATATATCTCTTAAGTTTACCTCTTCGACAAATATAGATGCTTTTGACGTGGTGGAATTTATTCCGCATGGATGGGCAATATCCAACTGGACAGTTTATGGGTACAACAAGAATTCCGTCGTTCTTGAAGTCATGAAAACATACACTTACAAAGGAAAGATAAGAACGGCATATCACTGGAGTTTTAGGGATGGGTTGTCAGCCGGCTCCGAGGCTATGCTCGTTTATACCTTAAAGCCAAAAGATGTGGGCAGCCAGGAGTTCGTGACTGTCCTGACATATCCTGGCGGATTTAATGCGAATACCACGATAATGAGCGTCCTTCCGTCAAAGGGTGTCATCTTTTGCGGCAATGGTGTGTGCGAGCTCGGAGAAACATCAAACAACTGCCCGCAGGACTGCCCAAAGCTGCAGATAAAGGTGTTTGACATAACACCTATATTGACAATTTTGTCTATTCTCGGCGTGGCTGCTGTTGTAATCGCACTAATTTACTACTTGTCAAAGCACTTCAAGAGGCACATAAGGAGAACAAATGCAGTTGAGGATATAAGGGCGTTCTTGAAGCTTGGACTTGCAAGGGGATACACCTTACGCGAGATGATAAATGCCCTTCATGGAGAGGGGATTGACACCAAATTCATCCAGGAAATCTCCAAGGACTTGAAAAAGCTTGAAAGCGGCAACAAGAAAGTTCCGCCCGAAGCAAAAGTAATCAAGGAGATAAAAAGAGTAATAAACAATCTATCCGCGGAAGACATTGACAGCTTGTATAAGGAACTTGGAATCAAAAAGATAGATGAAGAGAATATGAAATAAAATTTCCTTTGCTATATTTTTCATTCTTAAATTTGGGTAACATTTTTATTCTTATAAGAAGTGGATTATACTTAATGGAAATAAAATTTCTTTCGACAAAAAGCATTGAATCAAACAAAGACATAGGAAAATCCAGCTACGACTCCGCGAAAAGAATGTGGAAGGATGTAAAAGTTGATTATATAACCGCTAAGCACATAGGATTTACTTGTGTTGACAAGCTCTATGGAACAACACATTCTGTCATATACTTCAGCGAAAGGAAATTTCCGGAGTCATGGAACTGCGACTGTAGATGGCACACCATCAAGGAAAAATTTTGCAAGCATATACTCGCCGTATTCCTGAGATTAAACAACGACGACAATTTCTTGAAAACAATAAAGAAGACACCATTATAAATGGTCAAGCAGAATATGAGTTGAAAATCCCAATACTGCAAAAGTAGAGATTACCAAAACATTGACAACGCTTAGCCCCGCGATTGTCGAAAGCAAAAATGCTAGAGCAACAACGACGGCAAGTCCGGGCCACTTGTGCGTGGCACCCCTGTGTTTTGGTATGAAATATTCATATGTCGCAAGAATCACAACTGGAGCTGCCAAAAACAGGGAAATTTTCCAGAATCCCCTTACCCACATTCTCCATTTGAAAAATAGATAAAGGAATGTGAATAAAACAATAGCGGGCATTATTCCCCTGAGGATTTTTCTCGGAAGGGCTTTCGGGTGGTCAATGTCAGGAAATTCTGAGGATACAATTCCAATTATAATCCCCAAAATGACCACTAGTAACCCAATATGTATAAAGTTATAGAACACAAATGCGAGTATGAGGGACACCAATGTGCCTGCGGCAATGTGAACTTGGGCGTTTGACATGCCCACAGAAAGACATTTAAATTATTTTAAGTTTCCCATTTACGAGGGAATTAAAATATGACTTACAATGAAGACATAAAGATTGTCAAAACTATACCGCGATGTCCTGGATGTGGAAGGCATTCACATTATATGGCTGTAAACAAAAAGACAGGGGAAGTAAAATACTTCTGTGAAGTCTGCGGGGCAATACACCTTATGGAATTAAAAGACAATGGGTGGGAAGTAATCAAAATTTAAGTGTCGCAATCTCGTACTTTTTCGTTCTCAAATCCTTGACGCCCAAGTAAAACTTGACGAATTCCAAAACTAAGGTGTACACTAAAAGTCCCAACGCCCCGAAAACAATCCACTGCGAGTAGGGATTCACAAAGAATATGACTAAAATCACAACCGCGAAAGTTATCAGTATCCTTATTATGTCTTTCGTGCCGAACGGCTTTAGTTTCATGTTAAAATTGAATACAAGCAAAATATTTAAATAATGTCAAACCTCACTTCATTTATAAGCCTCGGTACCGCCTTCTTAGAAAGAAGGTATGCCAAGAAGTGCCTCGGTAGCTCAGTTGGTAGAGCACCAGCCTTGTAACAGCCCTTTCCGCTTCGCGAAAGCGTTGACGGAAAGCAAGATAGCTGGGGGTCGGGGGTTCGAGTCCCTCTCGAGGCTTTCAAGTTCAATTGAAAAGCCGCGTTTATATATTGCTTCTATTCAAAGGGGAATGTTATTTCTTTGAACTATCAGCGCCATGGTTCTCGTTAATATCATAAATAAAATTTCTCAAGCGCTCAGAGAAATTGATGATGAGAGGGAGTGGTGAGTTTTACGTAATAATCTCCACTGAAATATTATCTCTTTCTTGTTTAGTTAGTAACTTCTTTACACTCTTTAAGTGATATTTCCCACATACAAATAATATGTTTGTGTACTTTTTTGATGTTGTATATTTTATTATCTTTTTTGCAAAGTTTCTATTCCTTTGGTTTATACTTATCAGTGCAACTGAGCCAACTAAAAAGATAGGTGTTATCATTACTGTAATTATCAGTGAGATAAAAGGCCTATTAATATTTGTAAATGTAAAAAAAATAATAGAGGGAGTTATTGTCTGAAGTAGGAAATATAACCATTTTTTTGAGGTTAATACATCCTTAATCGTTAAATCAATTCTATATGATGGAATAGATAATCTTTTTGCAGATGAGATTACATAATTAAAATCTCCGATTTTATTTATAGATTTAAGGAGATAAGAATACACATATAACGAAATGTAATATAAAGGTAGTATTGAGAATAGCTCTTTTTTGTTTATTCCCTTAACAGTTTCATATAAAATACATTCAATGTTGTATCTTTTTATTATAGTTGTAACTCTTTTGACATATTTTAATGTGTGATGTTCTGTTCCAAGGAGGTATATCTTTTTCATAACAATAACTATAACTTATTTCTAATAAACCCTTCTTCTAAATGCGTTTGGAGAAGAGGGATGGAAATTAGTGAGTACTTCACCTACAATTGCCCAGTAGCATTTACAACTATTCATGTAACCAAAATTATTGTCGCATTTTTTAAAAGAAGGAAGGTTAAATAATACCTCCCTTTTCATACTTCCTCGCATTAATCATTCTATAGGTTATCATGGGTTAATTGTAAAAATTTAATTAATTAAAAATGAAAAATCAAAAAGAAAAAATTAGTTTCTGTTGTATCCTTCTAATAATTTGTCTAATCTCTCAAAAAAGCCTGCCGTATTATACTCCAACATTGATGGCAAGCCAACTTTTTCGTACCCTAAACCTTCTCTCACTTTCTTGGCGTCAGCCTTGGCTTTATATCTATCTTCAATTGGTGCATCTGTAATTCCTAATGCAACTGCATCAAGATGCGATGCAATATTTTCTGCAGTTTCCTCATACCCCAGTATTTTCAGTGCTTCTTCTACATTATTTTTGTTTGGAGAATAAGACGTATCAATCCTTAATTTTGCTAAATTGTCTGGGTCAAAGTTTCCAGGTACCTCGCTGGGTCGCTTAAGATAAGTATCTATTTTAGTATTGTTGAAGTTTTCATATATGCCCATTTCATTCACCATTTTTAAATCACCTCTTAAATCATATTAGAATATATAATCTTCTTCTTATTTATAAATGTTTCTATTTTAACTACTAATTAATAGTAACATATGCATAGATATGAACAATTCTTGTTGATTGTTGTAATTATTTTTCATACTTCCTCGCGTTAATCATTCTGTAAAGTATCAGGTGGTGTATTCAAACACCACAATTACACATACTGTGAAAATTTTCAAAAACTAATTGGCAGAATCGACGTTGTTGAATTGAAAAAGTTTGAGAGGGTTAGTGGTTAAAATAGCAAAAGTATAAATCCTTTTGTTCTTTTTTAAATTCATGACATACAAAAGTACTGAGAAACTGAAAGAGGAATTAGATATTGTTAATAAAGCAATAGAAATTCTTAAAGAGGCTAAGGATAGTAAAAATTCAACTGCCCAAACGAAATTAGATGCTATTAATGGATTAAGGGAATTAATCTCTTCTAAAAACAGAATTAAACGCGAACTTGAAAAGAGAAAAGAGTTATAATAATCTAATCTAACTGAACACTAAATAAATATATTATTATATATCCCTCTGTCTAACAACATTGGAAACAAACAAGAGAAAACCTTTTCTTGACAACTTTTGCTGTCCAGTCGCGCTAAACAATTTATTCCTAATAAAGATTTCACAGCCGTTAAGGGTATGTTAGATGTTGAAAATTTAAGGAAATAAAAGAGTTTCAACTAAATATTTAAATCTCGTAAACTTTTCCTTCCTTTACCATTTTTGTTTTCATGCTCAAGTCCCTGAACATGCCGGGATGCTCGGTGTGAATCGGGAAAATCATTTTGGGGTTGACTTTTGATATGAGCTCCTTCATGTCGTCCCCGTTTATGTGCCCTGAACAGTGGCTCTGTACAAAGTCGAGCTTGAAGTGGTTTATCCAGTTCATCATCCTGTCAAAACTTATTTCCATCTCCTCGTTGAACGGCTCGGATAGGCTGTGTATGTACTTGCCGCCCTTGGGCTCCAAGTCGACAAGCTGGTTGAAGTACCAGAAATTAAGTACAACCATGTAATCGTTAGGTTTTTTCCTTATCTCTTCCGCGGTTATTATGTTGTTTTTGTTCAGCCTGTTCTTGATGTACTTGTCCATATAGTCCTCGTCGCTGTATGTTCCCGTCATCCTTTTCGGCTTCATAAGAAGAATGTCTTTTCCGCTTGAGTCTGGAACGCCGAGCTTCTTGTCCTCGTGGTACTTGTCAAGATAGCAGGCGTGCTTGAAGCTTATCACCATCTTCTTGCCGGTTTCCTGGGCTATCTTGTAAAATGTCCTGAACCTGTCCACATCCTTGAAATTGAAATCAACTATATTCAGTCCCCTGCTTTTCATTATGTTTTTCTTTGAATCCTCGTAAACTTTCGTCTCGGATTCCCCTGTTCTCCTGACGTTTATTCTCGTCCCCTCCGTAATCATTGCTATCGGCTTGCTTTCCGCCGCCTTCTTGATGAAGTCAAGCGTCTCGTTTGCCCTAAGCCCGTGCATCCTCAAGTCGCCAGTATACACTATCGGCCCGTCGGATGTGTGAATCACAAACCCGTACGCCCCGGGAACAGAATGATCCACGTGAATAGGTTCTATCTCAAGAGAATCAATTTTTATCCTGTCGCCCGTCTTGAAAAGGTTGAACTTTCTTTCTGTCGGCGGCTTTCTGTAGTCCTTCCTGAAAAGAGGCCTTTCCTTGAAATCAATCACTTCGTTTTCAATATTCCTCTGCGAGGACTCCTGAACTGCGTCAAGTATTCTCTTCGCCGTTTCCCCGCAGTAAATTGGAATGTCCTTGTTGAGAAACGAGATGTAATTGGCGTGGTCCGCGTGCGCGTGGCTCAAAAGAACACCCTGAATATCCGTCTCCTCTGGCTTTCGTCCCATGTGTTTCAATAAATCATTTCGATACACGCCCGGTATGTCTGGAAGCAAACCCATTGCTATGAAATCTTTTATTCCGGCGGCAGTTCTCGGAGTGAGAAATTCCTCAAAAAATTTTCCTCTCTTCCCAAAAGACATGCCGAAGTCAAGAAAGATTTTAGTGCCCCTGTCTTCTAGGAGAATTTTGTTCCCGCCAATTTCCTTCACTCCGCCGTAGAATGTGAGCTTTGTCAAATTAACACCTTCATTAATAAATTATGGGTTACTTTAATTCTTTTTGCACGTTGGGATATAACATATATTTTCTAGAAAATTAGTTAAATATCAAAAAAGTGAAGTATATATGGTAAAAGCAAAAAAACAAAAAAGGAGAAACAAAAAAGAAAAAGTAAATGTTTGGAAGTTTGACAGAGGATACAAGAAACCAATTTATTATCTTGGAATTATTGGAACAATACTTAGCGGACCTCTTTTGTGGCTTATAGCAGGAGTATTATATCTAGCAGATTCGAACAATAGTGACTTCAAAAAAGAGTCATTATTTGATGCAAAGCATATGAAAACAAATCTACAAAAATTATTCTACATAGTAGGGTGGATAGATTTATTGTGTATATTATTGATACTGGTATTAGCAATGTTCTTCATAATGGTTGGGTACTCAAGCGGAGTTTAAACTATCTCTCTTTATTTTTTATTAAAAATCATCTCAAATAAATTTCGCCGAGATTTTTGCTGTAAGTTCTGAAGTCATCAGTTGTCTTTGAAGCGTCTTTCTTGATTCTTATGTACTGCGTTATCTTTGAGTCCATTTGGTCCGCGAGGGCGACTGCTGCGGCTTCTGGGAACTCCGGCTTCTTCAGCGCCCCGTATTCAATCTCGCCATGGTGACTGATTATTATATGGAGTATCTTGTTCCTAAGTGTTTCAGGGAACCCTTCAATCTTATCGATTGCTTTTGAAACCATGTCTGCGCCGATAAACGTGTGGCTAAGCAACATTCCTTCTTCGCTTATCTTTATGTTTGATGTCATCTCAAATTCCTTTATCTTGCCGATGTCATGAAGAACTGCTCCCGCAACAAGCAGGTCGTTGTCAAGCGAAGGATGAAGCACTTTCATCGTCTCGCACACAGTCAAGACTCCCCACGTGTGCTCCAAAAGCCCGCCAACGCACGCGTGATGTATGTACATAGCCGCCGGGGCGCGCTTGAATTTCTTGACAAATTCCTCGTCTTTGAAAAAATAATTCATAAGCTTCTTCAAATGTGGATTTCGAATTTCGTCAATTTTTTTAGTCATAAAATCAAACATTTCATCAATGTTTTGATTAGTAATATACACAAAATCTTCGTCTTCATATTCTCCGGCATCCGCTTTCCTGATTCTCCCGCTGTCGGAGTTGACATTTATCCTCATCTTGTTGTTGAACATCTTGGCGATGCCCTCTGTGAATATTACATCACCGCTTTCAAAGCTGCCGTAAATCTTGTTGACTTCCTCCGCATTTTTGCTTCCAAAATAAGTCAATTCAACTTCACCCGTCTTGTCGGCGAGCCCTATAACAAACATGTAACCCTTTTGATATTCCTTGGGCTTGTGCTTGTACTTTACAGAAAAAAAACTCTTAACTTTTTCCCCGCTTTTTAAATCAGATATATATTGTTTTGCCATATTTCAACTAAGCATCAAGTAGTTTATATCCTTTGGGAATAATTGAGATAATCCCCTCCAAGAGGATAACTTAATAAAGGATTTTAAATTTCTTTGTAATATGGTGGTAACAACAGTGAAGAAAAAAATAACGCTTATAGGTGCTCCCGCAGTTGGAAAAACTTCACTAATCAGGAAGTATGTGGAAGGTGTCTTCGACGAAAAGTATTTCTCAACTGTCGGAACAATCCCATACAAGAAAGAGATTAAGATTAAAATAGATGAACAAGCGTATAATGTTGACTTGATGATTTTTGACACAAATGGAACAATTAACAATGAGTTGTTCAGGAAACATACAACTGGAGCTGACGGCGTCATGGGTGTATTTGACTTGACAAGAGGATACACCTTAAAGCCATTAACTCAACAAATATCTCTCATGTCTCTGGAAAAAAACACGCCGTTCGTGGTAATTGGAAATAAGCTCGACTTAGTGGAGGAATTTTTGTATATGAAAGCATTAGAAGAGTCAAGCATTATAAAATTGGATGACACTTTGAAGCAAGACTTCAATTTGTGGATGAATTACCAACACAAGGAGGTTGTTGAATTTTTCAAAAGAGAATATGGTACATATCCATCATTTGACCCCTTCTCATTATCTAAAGATGAAAATGATTTAGAAAATTACATAAATCCCCTAAACGAACTTGGTATAGATATTATATACACCAGCGCGAAAACAAGCAAAAACGTTGATGACTCTTTTGAGTACCTAGCAAGAAAAACAATTGAAAATACCATTGGAAAGCATATATATTCAACAACAAGTCCAGAAAGAGTTCTAAGGGAAATATTAGAGTAACCCAAAGCTTTTAAAAGACTATTTCTTAGTCGCAACCATGGAAAAAATGAAAAAATTTGAAGAACTAAATATAAGCCCGGAACTAAAAAGGGCGCTGAAAGACGAATTAGGACATTCTGAAATGTTTCCAATTCAATTGGAAGCCATCCCAAAAATTCTTAAGGGTAAAGATATAATAGGACAAGCTCAAACTGGAACAGGCAAGACACTTGCTTTCGCAATACCAATTGTGGAAAAAGTTGATGCCTCAAAAAAAGAAGTTCAGGCAATAATAATAACTCCCACAAGAGAACTTGCAATTCAGGTAAACAATGAAATAAAAAAATTAAGCAGACATAAGAAATTAAATGTACTTTGTGTATATGGTGGAGTCAGTATAGAAAGGCAGGCAGACATACTCCACGATGGAGTGCACATAGTTGTCGGAACACCTGGAAGAATCATAGACCAGATAGAACGAGGAAACCTCAAGCTAAACCATGTGAAGATTTTGGTTCTCGATGAGGCGGACAGAATGCTTGACATGGGGTTTATAGATGATATACGAACAATATTACACAGCACACCGAAAAGCAGACAAACTCTTCTTTTCTCGGCGACAATGCCCGAAGCGATACTAAACTTAGCAAAGGATTACATGCACAATCACGAAGTAATAAAAGTAAGTGAAGATAAGTTAACAGTTGAAGGAATAAACCAGCTTTACTGCATGGTTGATTACAGGCGCAAGATAGATGCAGTCAAATACATACTCAACCACGAACGTATAAAGTCAGTCATAATATTTTGTAATACAAAAGTCAGCGTGGACAGGCTGGTTGGAGTTCTCAAAAGAATTGGATTTAAAGCGGACGCGATACATGGAAACTTCTCGCAGATGAGGAGAAATAAAGTGCTTACAGGATTTCGAAATGGAAAATTCAACATACTCGTAGCAACAGACGTTGCCGCAAGAGGACTTGACATAAAAGGCGTGAGTCACGTCATAAATTATAATATCCCAAGAGATCCAAAAGATTATGTGCACCGCATAGGCAGAACGGGAAGAGCTGGCAAATGGGGGACTGCAATATCTCTTGTCACAGACAGGGATATGGAATTTTTCAAAAACATAGAATGGTACATTGACATGAAGATAAAGGAAATGAAATGCGAGCTCGGCGAATACAAGGGAAGAAAGGAAAAACCTGAAGAAAAACACAGGCCTCATCGCGGAATGCGTGGAAGAGAAAGTTACTCGGGCGGAAGAAGGAACTTCAGTAAGTATGCGACAGGGAACTACTAAATAATTACAACACAAAAACTACTTAAAATAAAAAATTCTTAACACCACATGGGGAATGCAGTAGTTTTAGATTTAGATGGAACACTAATAAAAACGAAAGAATCTTCGTTATTAGAACTCTTAATGAAGGATTACTTCAACGAACAAAGCATAAGCACGAAAATAGACTTAGCAATAAGATATGGCATTGTTAAAACGTACTTGGGATTAACTTCTACTTTTGGAGAGATATTTAATGACAAAATAATAACTGGTGAAACAACATCTATGGAGATATTTGACATTTTGGTTATGAAAAAAATAAACATGCCAATCAGTTTCATCGAAGAGAGAACAAAAGAATATGCTAAACTAATAAATAAAAGTTATATTGAAGCTATTAAAGACTGTACCCACAATGTTTATATTGTATCCACTGAACCCACACAAATAACAAATGAGATTATAAAAAATATTGGACTCGAAGACAAAATCACAAAAGTTTACGGCACAAGATTTAAGGTTGAAAAAAGGGTTATAAAAGGATTTGATAGATTACAATTGTTCGCGGGCGTGAGAGGGAAGTACCTTGCGATACAAGAAATCTCATCAAAGGGATATAACAGTATTTATGCCATCGGAGACACCATGGCAGATGTTGGATTATTTTGGGCTGATAGCGTGATTCCTTTTACTTTTAAAGACGCCCCAACAGACCTTAAAGAGTATGTTTTACAGCACGAAGGTAAAATTATTCGCAACTTGTCAGACTTTTTCGACTTAATATAATTTATAAATAAGCTCTTAATTGTTATTTTATGGAAACATTACAGCTCGCGTTGATTTTCAATTTGAAAGACCAGTTCTTAACACTAAAATACTCAAATGTATATGACAAAGAAACAAAAGGGAAGTGGACCTTCCCAGGTGGCATTCTTGAGAAAAATGAAAATTATGAGGAATCCCTAAAGCGGGAAGTCAAAGAAGAAACGGGGCTCGATGTTGACATAGTATACCAGTTCTTTTCAAGTATGATAAAAACCGTTGACAAAAAAGAGGCGATGGTCGTCGCATACCTTTGCCGTCCAAAAGGCAAAAAAGTAAAATTGTCTGAGGAGCACACTGATTACAAGTGGGTGTCCCCAAAAGACCTCAAAAAGATGAAGCTGATAAATCCTATTTTGATTGAAATCGCTGAAAAGGCGAAAATACTTTTGGGTGGAGGAGGAGAATGAAACTCAAAAATATAATTGAAAAGCCGATAAAGAAAAAGGAAATTGAAAAGCTGAAATGGTTATATTCCGGAATTATCGCGTTGGAGGAGAAGTCGAGAAAAGCGGCGCTTGAAAATGACCTCGAGTTCATGGAAAGAAAAGGGAAATTCCTAACACCCGAGGAGTTTCACGAAATTCTATTCAAGAAGAAAGTCAAAAAAGAGCATATTCCAAAAGCCTACCGGAACGAGCTTGAAAGGTACCATAATATGTTTGTGACTAATGTCGCAAATCTATTAGATATTGGAGATGTAGAAGATATCGAGATAGGAAGGATGATAGGGCTTCCAGCGGCGAAAGAAAACCTTTTCGAGCTCAAGCGCAAGGGAAAAACAATAGGCTTCGTTCACTTCAACGAGAAAGAGAAAACAATTGATTTTATAGCCGACGCCAAGGATTTGCCAAAAGAATTCAAGAAAAAACTTAAGAAAAAATAAATAAATCTACCAAAAGTTTCTCATTATTCTATTATTTGCACGTCTATATGGCTCAGTAGCTATGTCCATCATATCAAACTTAGATTGGATTTCCCTCATATTGCGTATTGATTCTGCAAGATCTCTTTCTGTCAGCACACTGAATTCAATTTCAGAATTTTCCTCATTGTAGAAAAAAGGGAAGCTTCCTCTTTCTTTCTTTTTTTTGTAGCCCTTTTCAGTCAGCAGCGAAATTAAGTTTTCCGAAATTGGTTTTTCTGGGTTTAATCCCATATCTTTTAAGCGCTCACTTGACGTATTTACAGCTCTGCTTGCGTACACTTGCTGACCATAAGTCAATATAAAAAGATGTATCCTAGAATAATTCGGACTTGCTAATGGGCCTTTTCGAATACACATTGGGATCCCAATTGCTTTCACATTGCTATACGCGGACGCGACATCAATTAAATCATCTACTATACCTACATCTCCCTCCTTAAATATTTTGGAATAATCCCCTTTGCCGGTTTGCCTGTCATATACCTGTAATACATAGTATGTATATGGTGAATCATCCATTGGTTCTTCATTGGAACAAAGTTCATCTAAGGACCTGCCTCGTTGATATATTTCAAAAGGCACAACTTTCACGTTCACCTTTCTTTTCCCCTCCTTTCTCACTTTTTCAAAACGCTTCATGATGTCGGATGGAACATCCCTCTTGCGTAAAACAACTACCATTTTATCACCTTTTACCTAAAAATTAATAATACCTTTCTTCTAATGGCTCATTAACGCTATACACCCTTCCAAGTTTTAAGTTCTTAAGTAATCTCTCAGTATGCTCTTTTTGTTCGATAGATTCTTTTGTATGTACTTCAACCCCAGAGCCAAATGTATTTCTGTATTGTTCTAGCTGTTCATTAGAAATATTACCATAAAGAACAACACTCCACTTTGAATCCTTATGATTCAGTGCTACTTCTTCTATGGTTGGGTCCTTTTTTAATTCACTTATTAATTTTTCTAAAATCTCAAAATCTTTAGGTGTTAAGATTAATCCCAGTTTATCATCAGTCATTTTATCACCATTATTACTACTTATTAGTCATTTATATTATTTTTCTAAATGTTTATTAATTAATTAAATTTTGGGTAATAGTGAGGTGGATGATATGGTAGTTTGGCTTGGTGAAGAAGTTGCGAAATATATTGAACAGCCGCCGGAGATAAAGATAAATCCGAATGGGGTTGACTTGAAAGTCTCCGAAATATGGAAACTTCCGGAAGAAGGTGTTGTTACTATATACGGAAAGGAGAGAACAATAACTCCCGAAAAGATGAAAATTGATGTTGATGATGATGGATTTTATTATCTACCAAAGGGGACTTATGAAATCCGAATTGCAAACAAGGTAAATATACCAAAGCACGCCGTGGGCTTGCTGTTCCCGCGTTCCACATTCAACCGCTTTGGCGTCATAAAATCCGAAAGCGCGGTTTGGGATTCTGGATATTCCGGATATGGAACACAGACAGTTAGAATAACAGTTCAAGAGCTCCGCGTTCACAAAGACGAGTTTTGGTTCCAAATGATGTTTTTTGACACAAAAGGCGAAGTCCAGCAGACATACGAGGGGCACTGGCAGGGCGAGAAACCACAGGAGTGATTAAATGCTTTGGGTAGTTTTAGCGATATCAGTTGCATTAATTTGGGCGGTTGTAAACATAATAAAAAATTTAAGAGAGGATTTTCTTGATGGTTTACAGAATTTAAAGAGCCAAATACACTTTAATTAGTATTCCTTTCGCAAGGCATTTTCCTATATATAGTTAACGGTGATAAACCTAAATAAAAGACTTTTATATGGGGCAATAAATCTATATTTTTAACAAAGAAAGAAAAAGATAAGGCGTTGAAGGAATATGCTAAGGAGCGTGGGCTGGATTTCAGTTAAAATCAATTTGTAGTTAATCCATCAAGTACGTATGCCAGTGTTGATGGTCGCATCCTTGTTTGGTTGTCCTTTACAGCGTGTATAACTCCTTTTAATATCATGGGCACATTCTCTTTTGATATTTTCATATATTGTTTATAGATACCAATATTATTTATTAGAATTCCATCGTTTGACGACATATAAAACCAAAGATTTTTTTCTTTATCAATTGCAGGCACATAATTTGCATGTTCACCATGCAACATCCCAAAGGGACACTTTTTTATATTGAACATATCATTTTCTATTTTTTCTGGGATTTTTATCATATCACATTCGAATTCAAATAAACATTCATCTAAATCAAAGTACCGTGATTCTACAGGTTCAACATCTAATAACCTTCTCCAATTCTTCAATTCTTCAAATTCTGTTCCTGTTTGCTTAGAATATTTAAATGGGAGTAATGTAAAAGTTTTCCAATAATCGTAATGTAAAAATATTCCTTTTGCCGGCAAATCTCCAAATAAAGGATAAGAACCATCTATTCTTTTTTGCTCAGATTCTGGATGCATGTCTAATTGGAGGAGATGAAAGTCCCCATTTACATCTCCCCACATAGATGTATAAAATTTCTCTTCTTTTGAAAGCCATCCAAACCAATTGCGTGATGTAGAATAATCTTTCATTAAGCAGTATGCAGCAATTACACCATCTAATTCAGTTAATGAGATATTATAATAAGGATTTCTTTTTATCTTTTCGACTTCTTCCTTTGTTAAGATTCTATCTGTGCACTTTCCAGAAGCGACGAGAAATTCTTCTTTGGAGGTTATACTTCTTTTTTGAAGTTTATCTAATTGCCTTTTTCTTTCAGATGAGATGTCTCTTTTTTCAAGCAATTCTTCAATCATAGAATCATCTATGACTCCATAAGGTATTTCTTCATTTATTTTGTCCCAGTTTTCATCAATTCTTTGCAAAAGCCCGCTTTCTCTTAGGAAGTTTAATCCTACATCTGTCACGCTAAAAATTTTTATCACCCTTATTGTGTAACAAATATTCAACATTTATATTTATTGTTATTGTACAAAATAGTTTATAAATATCATTTTGTTAATCAAATCATTAAGGTATATGTGAACCAACATGAAAGTATTAGGAATATGCGGAAAAGTGGGCGCGGGAAAGGACACTCTTGCAGATTACTTGGTAAGAAAGCACAATTTCGTCAAGATTACCATGAGCGACATAATCAAAAAGGAGATGGAGTCCCAAAACATAAAGGACATCGACAGGTTCAGGATGCAGCAGTTCTCAAAGGAGATGAAGGAAAAATACGGCAATGATATCTGGGCGAAAGCGTGTATAGAATACGCAAGGCAGAATCATATAAGACGGGTTGTTATTTCGGGCATACGCGACAGCGTGGAGCTTGATTATTTTAGGACTCTCGGCGACGACTTCAAGCTCGTGGCGGTTAAGGCAGAACAGGAAACGCGGTTTGAGAGAACAAAGAAAAGAAAAAGCCTGAAGGACACGGAAATTTTCGCGGACTTCATAAAGCAGGAAGTCAACGAAGCAAAGTTATTCGATTTGTATAGCACGTGCGAGGAGAAAGCGGACTTCGTGATAAACAACAACACAATCCTCATAGGACTTTATTCCGCCACGGAAGCAGTTCTCAAAGAACTTGGATGGTAATTAAAACAAACTTAGGATTATCGCTATTAAACCAATCACTAAACTCGAAAGCAGCAAAACAATTGATACTCTCACAATCTTAACTAAAGGTTTTAGTATTTCTCCAAGATTCTGAATTTCCGAGGTGTACATTGCAACTACTTTCGACTGGCTCTTGAATGTCTCCTCCAATTCGTTCAAGTATTTGTGAAAAGATGGAGGATTTTGAAGGTCCTTGTAGAACAAACCTTTTGCTCTACCCTCGAGCATTTGCGGGCGTATGAATATCAAAATCAGCGCGACAGCTGCAAGTGAGAACAAAATCATCAAAATAGTCATCCCCTTTATTATCGGGGTTTGTGGAAAATTTTTGAGAAGCCCGCTTAGCGTAAAGCTAAGAAGCAAACCGCTTATAACCAAAATCACGTTTGACTTTTGGTAGTATTTGTCTATCGCGTTTAACTGCAGTTTTATTATATCCCTCAGTATACTTACTTTCTCGGAAAGCTTCATGAATATCTAATAAACAATAAATTAAAAAATTTGTCTGTTTTTCTAAAAGTTATGGGGCTGTAGTTCAGCTTGGTAGAACGCCAGCTTCGGGCAAGCCTTTCTTGAGAAGAAAGCCTTGAGGGAAAGAAACTCAGGGGGCTTCGGGAAAGCTGGAGGTCCCCAGTTCAAAAGCACCCTTTCTTTCAAAAAGAAAGCGTGCACGGAAAGAAACTTCCGTGGGTGTTTGAAAGTCTGGGCAGTCCCACTCACACTTTTTTCTTTAGGCGCTGTCGAGCATTGATTCGAGCGCGTTTTCGCTGCTTTCTTTGTTGATCCACGATTTTATTACTGTGCCGAACGGAAAAAATCCATTATACTCTTCAGTCAACGATTCCCTGACTTTCTTTGTGTTAGAAATATACGCCGCAGTTTTTAGCAGTGCTGAAGAAATAAGCATTGTCGCGGCGTAGTTTGGATGTCCTATAGCTATTGCAGCAGCGCCAACACCATCAAACATTGTAGCTGAAACCGCGACCGCATTTGAAACCGTAGTGGAAACGAAAGACTTTATTGAGTATGTTTCCCTAAGCGCGTATTCTATTGAATAATTTATGCTCCCTAAAAGAGGGATTGCACCAATAGTAATCATACCTAAATCTTTATGTTTATTGAACATATTACCACCCAAAAGATGTAATAATTTAAAATATATAAATATACCTCCACATTTGCCTCAATTATTTGATATTTGTTTAAGAAAAAGGTTTTTAAACCGCAACTTTTTGTGAAAAGTTATGGGTTATTTAAAATACGCTCGTCCGGTTATAATTGCAGCATTAGTTATATGGCTATTATTTATAATTCATCCTTTTTACAAAGAAGGAGTTATCATTACAGATGTGACTTCGCCTGCATCTTTAATGCTAAGAGCAGGGGATATAATAACTGCTATAAATGGAAATTCAATAACAAACTTAGATGATTTTCACAATGCACTCTCGCAAATACATCCCAATGATACTGTGAAGGTAAATTTTCTAAGGGAGACATTCCCATACACTTATGTCAATCTTAGTTATACTTACATCGCATCCGAAAAGAACAATAAAACGGATATAGGAATTTCTGCAAAAGAAACTTCGTTTTCTAATTTAAAGCTAAGTTACAAACTTGTAGGCGGTAATAAATTCATAATCTCATCAAACCAGTCAAATGCAGTTGATGTCATAAAAGAACGATTGAAGTTAAATAATATATATGATTTCGGAATATATAAAGAAAATGGAAAAATAGTTTTATTGACATCCGCGGGAGATGAAGTAATACCAATTATTGAAACAAAAGGACAATTCGTCGCAAAAATTGGGAATGAAACCTTCTTTACCCCTTCCGACATTAAAAGTATCTGTACAACAGGTGTAAATTGTAACTTGTTCATGTATCAACATTACAACGAAAGTGCACCAACAGAAAGGAATATAGTGTGGAAATATGGATTTGAAACTGATATAAGCAAAGAAGCTGGACAAAGATTTGTAAATCTCACTAACGGGCTTAGCATCGCATCATGTAAGTATGATAAATGTATTCTTAATGAAACAATTGATTATTACTTGGACAATAACAAAATAGGTTCAGAAACAATATACGCAAGCAGTAAGGGATTGCCATACGAAAAAGTGACAATTGGCGGGGATGTAAAAACAAAAGAAGATGCTGCTAAATTATTACACCTTTCGCAGTCAATACTAAAAAGCGGTCCACTTGACGCAAAAGTTGAAAGTGTAGAGAAATATACTCCAAAAAGTTCATTCATATTATCATCATTTGTGTACATCTTAATTGGACTTGTTATTTTAGCAGGAGCAATTTCATTTGTATTCCTTAAAAAAATAAAGGTAGCATTATTTGCAGTTATCCTCGGCGCATCTGAGATGTTAATTGTAATTGGTACGCTTGCGGGAGTAAATGTAATCATCACACCAGGTGTGATAATTTCAATCATCTTATCTGGAGTTATCATGACTTTATTTTATTCTTATGTCTCATATATCTTCAAAAAAGAAGGGATTATAACAAGCAAAATACTTGGGATTTCAAAGAAGATAACAAATTGGGAAATTATTGGAATTGTGATTCTAACGGTACTTATAATGTTTATACCAAGCTTAGTCGCACCTATTGCAGTGTACGTCGCAGTTAACCTAACCCTAACAAAGGCAATGTTCTTCAAAGAAATAGAAAAAAGCAAGTAAATAAAAGATTAATTTTTAAGTTCTAGAATTGTTTTTGCGATGTCACCTTCATTCTTTTCAAGGGTTTTCACAATCTCTTCTTCACTTCTTCCTGTCTGCTCCATTATCATATTGACATCTTCTTCTGAGTAAAGCTTGTCCTCAACTTCATGTGCTTCCCCGATTATCTGGAAGGTTTCCTGCCCCATCATATTTATCTTAACCACCTGGGGATTTTCAATGACAATCTTTTTCGGACCTTCAATGATGACTCTCTCCGCAGGTATATTTTCCATATCTTTCATCATTTTCTTAAGCTTCTTCATATCCATTCCCGGCATCATTGCAATCACTTCCTTCTGGAATTCCTGGATTTCTTTCCGGCGGATGTCAATCCTCTAAATGCTCTTCCTCTTTGAGTTGTTATCCAATTGACGTCTTTATCTTTCTTTATCGCCGAATGGTTTTTGTCTACCATTATTACTTCATACCACTCATATACTCCATCATCTATTACGTAATAGCTGTTTAGAACCTCAAGATTTGGAAACTTCTTATTCGCCCTCTGTTCTGCAATAGCCTGCATACTCTTGACAGGTGAAAAGTGTCTCATACCATATCTCTTTGGGCGTCTTCCCTTTGGAATCGAGCGCCTTCTCCTTCCACCTTTTTTGACTTTGACTCTAACAACTGTGAATCCTTGTTTTGCTTTGTAACCGAGCCTTCGCGCCTTGTCAATTCTCGTAGGCTTGTCAATCTTAATTACTGTTGGCTGCTTTTTCCATTTAACAATTCGTTCCCTAAAAATAGGATTTAGATTACTTTTGGCATCCTGCCACATTTTAGTCAAATATTTGTACATTCCCATTTTAAACCTCCCATCAAGCTGCCCTTTCGGGTTGCCCTATCATTGGGTAGATTAATAGAAATTTTCCCGTTTTTTAAAGCTTTTGATAATATCCGTAGAAAATTAAATAAAGTATATACCCCTTTTCATATCATGGTGCGTGAAATTTCAGCTGGAGCGGTAATTTTCAAGATTATTGATGGAAAACCTATATTTCTCCTGCTCCATTACGGCAGCGGACACTGGGACTTCGTCAAGGGTCACATAGAAAAGGGAGAAACTGAAAAAGAAACAGTCGTCCGTGAAACAGAAGAGGAAACAGGAATAAAAGATTTAAGATTTATAGATGGATTTAGGGAAAGAATAAAATATTTCTTCCACAGAGGCAAGGAAGTTGTGTACAAAGAGGTTGTTTTTTACCTCGCCGAAACCAAAACAGAGAAAGTAAAATTATCTTTTGAACACATAGGTTTTATATGGTTACCATATGATGAAGCACTGAACTTGCTCACGTTTGAAAATGCAAAAAGTGTTCTTAGGAAGGCATACAAACATTTGAGTAATATTTAATAAAGATATTTTACTTTAAAAGTGTATGATATTTGAAGGATTATTGCAAACACAGGTTATAAGTATACTCCAATTTATCATAGTCATAGCAATAGGGTTGATTATAACTAAAATGGTCACCGATGCGGCGGGCAACTTCTTCAAGAGAAGTGACATTAAAAAGGCAATTAACAGAATGGGATATGATGAGCCCATCATTGAACTGATAATAATTATAATCAAATATGTTTTTTATTTTATAATTTTCATAATCGCACTATCCCAATTTGGATTTGCAAAGTCTATAATTGAAGTAATAATCATACTAATTGCTTTATTCATCGTCGTATTGATGCTGTTTGGGTTAAAAGATTTTATCCCAAACGCTTCGGCAGGGATCTATCTAAACACCTTCAAATCAATAAAAAAAGGGGACAAATTGATTATCGGAGAATATAGCGGAAAAGTTGTTGATATAGATTTAATGAGTATTACCCTAAAAGACAAAACAGGAAGGTTAAATATTATCCCTAATTCAAACATAATAAAAAGAGACATAATCAAAATTCCAAAAAGGGGCAAAAAATGATAAAAGCGTACATTTTCGTTGTGACAAACACAAACACGAAAGTGGATTTAACAGCTAAGTTTTTAAAATCCAAAGAAGTAAAGGATATATCAAAAGTTTACGGAAAGTATGATTTAGTTGTGAAAATCCAGCTGAATGACATTAAGGAACTGAACAAATTCATATTGAAATTAAGAAAAATTAGTGGTGTCGAAAAGACTACCACATTAATATGTACTAAATAGGAGGTGTGTCAAATTGGTGACAGCGTATGTATTGCTCATGGTAAAACCAGGAGAGGAAAGCACAGTGGCGGACAAGCTAGCTAAAATGCCCGAAGTAAAAGATGTAAGTGTAGTTTATGGAGAATATGATGTTGTAGCAAAAATAGAAAAAGAAAGCATGGAAGCACTTCAGGACTTTTTGATAAAACAAGTCCGCGCAATGGACGAAGTTGAAAGAACATCGACAATGATATCGCTTAAATGATGATAGACACAGCAGCAATCACAATC
>WALP01000002.1 GCA_015522785.1 Candidatus Parvarchaeota archaeon | reverse complement strand
CCTTTGGTGTTATCCACAAAGTGATAAACTCAAATTCCCCCTTCCCTTTGGCCAAAACCTTCATATTAATTTTGAATTTGTGTTGAGCGGAATTAAACTTCCAATGGTACATCATCCTTTCTTTTCCCATAAAACTTTGAAGATTAGAGTTAAGTGTCGTGCTTGTTTCTGGTGAGGTACTCCATTCTGAAATTTTCCAGTCTTTGGGTATAAACTCTGCTATATCCAACTTGCTAGAATCAGAATTTACGTTTAGTGTGATGTTAAAATATTCATTTTTATATACATCACGAGGGATTGTAGTATCTACATTTGTGGCATATACTATTGAAATCATCAATAATGATATTGATATAAGCAGTAAGGTTTTCATATTATTACTAAGGAGTTACAACTATAAAAACTTTTCTAACTAAACAAAATCAGGAGAATATAAACTACATATGATGCCAATAGGGCAATGCCGGTTTTTTTGTGTATCTTTGATTTTAGCCTTGTTGAAATCGCGAATGACAATGAAATGATACTCAAAAACAGCAAAGGTAAGAACCCATAATTGTAATTTAGGTTATAAGGGATAGGTTTAACCAACGCCGCGATAGCGGGTATCAATGTTAACGTAACAACGATGCTTCCAAGCACGCTGTCGAAGGTTAAAATAGGAGCCTTGAATATTTTTGTTAGGTCTATTAGTGGCAATGCGAGCAATGTTCCGAAAATTGTAAGACTAAACAGCGCGGATGGTATAACAAAGTTGTAACTCATGATGGATATTGCAGCTACGCACGCGAATACGCTTATAATGATAGTTGCTATCGCTGGAATCAAGAGAACCTTGTTGAAAGGCATTCCCTTCGTGTATGTATACTCCTTGGCGTTTTTTGTGCGGTAATAAACATACATTCCATAAAATAAAAATAGTGCCAACAAAAATAATGCGTCCATCCTGTCAATCAGCTGGTCCAAGCTAACTACGAAAAAAAGTATGGTAGCAGCCCACATAAATGTTGCATTTCTATACCTTTCATACTCGATTGGCACTTCATCTTTTATCAATATAATACCCATCACTATTGTCAAAACACCTATTGAAAACCCAATGAGCGTCGAGAAACCAAGAGTTGGCACATTAAATAAATTTGAGTAAATCATAGCTAAAAAGGCAGGTAAGGATACAATAATTGAGAGGATTATTGTGCTTACAAGATATTTTGGGACACCCATTCTATCGGCTAAGCTTGAAATGGACTTTGAAGTAAAATCAACTGATGAGATTACCGCAACAATACTTATAGCAAATATCAATAATTCCAATACCATTTTAACATTTGAAAAGGGATGACATTTATTAAGGTTGCTAATTTGTTTTATCGTAAGGTTTTAATAATTCTCAATCTTATCTTACCTTATGCATCTATCAGATATAATAAGATTTTATTCAAATACTAAAGTACAATCTGCAATTCTTGCACTTGCCAGAGGCAGAGAAATAGTTACGCGATTTAATGATAAAGTAGGTAAACGTCCAGATTCTTTAATATACGAAGATGACATAGTTCAATTAGCTAGAAGGGGGGCTACTTCTTTCCACGCCTCGATGGAGAGATGGAAAAACCCACTTTTGCTTAGGCAGGATATAAAAAAGAAAGAACTTGACGAGCTTAGGACCGGATGGGACTTGATATTTGACATTGACTCTCGCCATTTGGAATACTCTAAAATTTGCGCCAATTTGATATGTGATGCCATTGAATTTCACGGCATTAAAAATTATTCTGTTAAATTTAGCGGAGGAACGGGTTTCCATATAGGTATTCCTTTTGAATCATTTCCAAGGGAGATAAATGGGCAGGAAACACGCTTGCTTTTCCCCGAAGGTGCACGAATTATCGCAGGATATATACGTGATATGATAAAAAGCCAGCTTGCCGAGCAAATTTTGCAGTTTGAAGATGGAGATATAAAAAAAATATTGAAAAGAACAGGAAAGAAATTTGATGAAGTTGTTGCGGGTGGAGAGCTTGACCCTTATAAACTTCTGGATATAGATACTGTAGCTATTTCGTCCCGTCACCTTTTTAGGATGCCATACACTTTTAATGAAAAAACATGGCTTGTTTCTATCCCAATACGCAAAAAGGATATTTTGTCATTTGATAAAAAATCGGCGGAGTACAGAAATGTTGAAGTTAACCTCGGGTTTTTGGACAGGTTCAAAGTCAACGAGGCAAAGCAGCTTTTTATACAGGCTTTTGATTGGAAGATGAACCAGGATGTCAAAAATGAGATAAAAGAGCTTAATGGGGACTTCGAAATTCCAAAGGAGGCAATCCCAAAAGAGTTTTTCCCGCCGTGTATAAAGAACATTTACAAGGGATTAGAGGATGGACGCAAGAGAGCCCTTTTCATTTTGATTAATTTCTTGAGAAGTGTAGGATGGGACTTTGAGTCCATAAAAAAAGAAGTTTTTGAGTGGAACAAGCACAATCCGGAGCCGCTTCGGGAAAGTTATATAAACTCCCAGCTCAATTGGCATAAAAAGGTGAAAGGTTCATATCTTCCGCCGGGGTGCAAGAATCAAAATTATTACTTAGACTTGGGGATATGTACACCAGATAAGACATGTGAGAAAATCAAAAACCCTGTGGTGTACCCATTTAAGAAAATGAAAAGGATGAGAAGGAAATGACTAGTGAAGTAATTTCATATGAGGAGATAAGAAAAATACAGGCGCTGGAGAGGGACAACAGGGCACTGCAAGAATTAACTCCTGATTTCTTTTTAAAGATTAAGGAATATATCTCTAATAAGGAAAAGATAATCGATGAAAATAAGGACAAAAATAATGTTTTCTCATCGCAGGCAATAGAAAAGAATGAGTATGAATTAAGAAATGTCAAAAGGATAATTGAGGATATATGTAGCAGAAGAAGAAGGAAAATTGTCATGCAGGCACTGAACAACCTTTCCGCAAGGGTTCATAATACCGAGAACATGCTTCCTGAAGAGGAGGATATGTATAACTCTATAATAAATACTGTTAATGAGTATACGAATAGATTTATGTCTAAATTTGAAGCACCCCCTTCGATTGATATAAAAAGAGAGGAAAAAGAAGAAGAAAAAGGTTTAAAAAAGCTGAAATTTATCGAAGACATACCTGCGTTTTTGTGGAAGGATGGGGAAACATATGGTCCTTTTAACAAAGATGATGATGGGAGTCTCCCATTAGACGTCGGGGAAATCTTAATAAAGGAAGGAAAAGCTATTGAAATTAAGGAAAGTGATGATAATGAAGATACCAAAGGAAATCAATAGATACTGCCCGTATTGTAAGAAAAAAACAAAACATAAATTAGTACAAGTTAAATCAGGTAAGAAAAGAGGGAAATTAACTATAGGTGCTAGAAGGTATGAAAGGAAAATTGATGGTTATACAGGTTTCCCACGTCCAAAGCCGGAAAACTCAAAGAAGTGGGGTGTAAAGTTGACGAAGAAGATAGACTTGAGGTACAAGTGCTCAGAATGCGGGAAGATGCATATGAGAAAACAGGGTTTCAGGGCTAAAAAATTTGAGATGGTTGGTGTTAAGTGATGGAAATAATAATTTCTCCCAAAAGTAAATTTATAAAAGTTAAGTGCAACAAATGCAAGAACGAACAAGTTATATTCGGCAAGGCTGCTTCCGAAGTCAAGTGCCTTGTTTGCGGAAATGTCTTGGCTACTCCAACTGGCGGTAAGACAAAAATCAAGGCAAAAGTTCTTGAAGTTCTTGAATAATTTATTTCTTTAAAAGAATCACACTCTTTTTTGGTTGGAAAGCTTTCGCAAAAGATTTATAATACCTCCTTAAATTCTTTATTCTATGTTTTTTAAAAGAGAAGGCAAGCCTGAAAAAGGAGAACTATTGGTTTGCACTGTAAAGAAAATTCTGCCTCACGCAGCTTTTGTCATACTTGATGAGTTCAACAATTTAGAGGCGATGCTTCATGTTTCTGAAATATCCTCAAGGTGGGTAAAGAATATAAAGGACCACATATCTGAGGGAAAAAAAATAGTTTGCAAAGTTCTTGAGGTAAAACCCAATGGACATATCGATGTTTCGTTGAAGAGAGTTACTAATGCGGAGACAAAGAGAAAACTTAATGAAATAAAGATAGAAAGAAGAATGGAAAAACTTATTGAGTCTATTGCAAGGAATTTTAAGGAAGACCCCAAAGGAGGATTAAAAAAAATTGGTGGTATCATACTTCAGGAATTTGACACATTGAGTGATTTTTCGAATGAAATCAAGCGAGAAGGTCCAGAGCTTATAAAAGAATTGGACTTGCCAAAAAAGTGGAAAGATGAGCTTTACAATCAAATTTACAATCAGTTGAAATCCCAGATGGTTAAGCTGTGTAAAATTGTGGATGTCAGTAGTTATGAGGGGGATGCTATTGTTAAAATAAGAAAACTTTTTGAGAAAATTTACGCTATTGCCAAAAAAAACGGTGTTGAAATGAAAATAAGGTATATTTCTTCCCCAAGATACTCTTTAGGGATAACTATAAAAAACTACAAGATGGGCGAGTCGTTTTTCGAGAAGCTTTTCAAGGAAGTCGATAAATTTGCTTCAAAAAACAAAATAAAATTTGATGTTGTAGGTCCTTGCAAATGAACAAGATAAGATATTGTCCGAATTGCAAAGAATATACATTAGAAGAAGTTTGCCCGAGATGCGGAGCAAAAACAATTGTCAAAGCGCCTCCACGTTATTCGCCGAAAGAGAATGTTGCGAGATATAGGCGTAAGATGCGCAGGGAAATCTTACAGAAAGAGGGATTGTTATGAGTGATGAATTTATTGTTAAAAAAATTGGAAGAAAGCCGAAATTGAGAAAACCTATTTTAATCGAGGGGCTTCCTGGTGTAGGTAATGTCGCGAGAATAGTTGTTGATGTGCTAATTGAAAAATTAAATGCAAAGAAATTCCTTGAAGTTTATTCTTACTATTTTCCAAATTCTGTTTTTTTGACTGGTGAGCACAAACTGCAGATGCCAAAGATTGAGTTTTATTACGCTAAGCGAAAAAAAGGAAGCGATATCATTTTTGTGGTTAGCGACGTTCAGCCGGCAGATGAATATTCAAGTTATGCTTTTTCAGATAAAATATTAGACATAGCCAAATCAGCTGGGGTAAAGGAGATTATAACTCTCGGCGGGATTTCGTCTAAGATTAATGTTCCTAATCCAAAAGTTTACGGCGCGTTCACAGACAAGAAGTATATTAGCAAATTAAAAAAGCTCGGGGTGCGTTTTGATAGGAAAGGTTCAATCATTCTAATCGGCGCGGCAGGTCTATTGCTTGGGCTTGGAGAATTGAGGGGAATTAATGGTTTTGCACTGCTTGCAGAGTCTCTTGTGACTTCAAAAATCGGGATTCCTGCTGCTCGCGAGATAATAAAGATTTTATCTAAATATTTTGGATTAAAAATCTCAGACAAAGAATTGAAGTTCAGCGTTAACATACAACAAATTCCGAAAGTGGTAAAGAGAAAAAAAATAATAAAAAATGATGTTGAAGTTACATCAAATCCATCTTATATCGGTTAGTTACCTTCCACTCAATGTTGTGTCTAATGTTGCTATGTCAATACAATAACCATAATTTATTTCTGTTCTAAGCTGGTATATCTTTGTTCCATCTTGGAAGCTGTTTGGGTTGGTTACATTTATGTTGAGTTTCAAGAATAAACTTTTGCCCTGCACAAGTTTTGTAAGATAACTATACCCCTCTTTTGTGTTGTCCGCTGTGAGTATTAGTGTTTTTTTGTCGTTGCTCAACCAATTACTTAATTCACTTTGATCCAATCCACCGAATTTGGATATTGCAATGTTATCCCCTATAAGGGTTATATTTACTTTTCTTAGTGTATTCAAAGACACTCCATTCGTGTAATTTATATAATCTACCCATCCATCGCCTATGTTATTAATTGTTATCTCTCCATTCATCTCATTATCTCCTTGTTTCATAACTCTTGCGACTCCAAATTTATAATTTATACCAAGGTAGTCGCCCGAAACAGTGTAGCTTGGTGAAGGGGGGGCTTCATTATAATCTTCGGGTACAAATACCAAATCGGTGTATCCTTTCGTGGTGTAATCAAAGCAGATTCTTATTGTAGTCGGACAGTTTATTTTCTCGCCTTCTCCAAGTTCTGGGGCTTTAACGTCCCAGCTTAGATACTTTTGGGTATGTGGCAAAACTTCTTCGGTAAATGCATCGCTTGAATTAAGACATCCGAGAACACGCCCAGTAACATTTTCAATTGGTTCATTTCCATTGTTCTTGAGTTTTAATCCAATTTGTGCGTTTTGTTCAGACACTAGTACCATATTATTCCTTTGAACACCGTTTATCAATATTGTAGCATTTAATGTTCCACTTGTAGCTTGGGCGTTGTTATTACTATTTTTATTTCCTCCTATACACCCAAGAGAGAGAGCTAACAAAAACAATAAAGAAAATGCAAACAAAATTTTTTTATTCATTTAATCCACCTAACATCTTTGTCCTACAGGACAGACAGTTATTGTTCCTAATGGTATATCATAACAGTAGGTGTAATCAACTTCTCCATTTGTCCTTTCAGTGGATATACTGCTTCCGCCTGATGTCGTGCTTAATTTGATTGTTGTTATCAATCCATCTCCAATTGCCAAATTATTATTTAATATATCACAGTTTGCTGTACTTGGGGTTATTGTTGTTACGGTGTCCCCTCCACAGCTTGCGTATTTGATGCCGCCTGTCAATCCACTTGGGGTTATTGTTATTTTATTAATTGATTGTATATGCCCCTGCCAGTTATTTTTGATATCCAGTGAACCTGTTATAAATCCAGTTCCATCCTCTTTAAGGAATATTTTGTCAAGTCCCATTTGTGTTACTGAGATAGGTCCGTTCGAATACCCGCTTTGCACCTGAACTTCTTCTGTTGCCTTGTCCCTTGGCACTAATGCTGTATCAAAATAAAAGTTAGTTGTGTAATCAAAGCAAACTTCCACTTTCGGATTTATGCTTTGTTTTAAATCCGTACTTGGTGCAGTTATACTCCATATCATCGGATATTCTTGACCTTTTACAATTGTAACACCTTCTACCTTTTCTGTGCCCGTGAAAGTTGAAGGTATATCCTTTATACTTGCTTCGACATTATTCATGTCGTTGTCAAATATATTCTTTAATCTCAAATCTATTGTAATTACTCCCTCCGAGATTACATTTTTTGGACTTACTTTCAGGGTATATCCATTGCCGGTGTTGGTGTTATTTGACTTTTCACCACCCATTGTACATCCAAATGTGAATGCTAATGCAAACAGTGCAATTAAAATAATTAATCCTTCCTTTTTCATTTTATCTTACCTCCTATATCCCCCTAACAGGGTATACTGTAATATAATCTTTTCCAATTGTGAAATATCTATACATCGCATAGACATTGAATGGGTATATCTTCATGGGGATATTACTATCCCTTAAGTGTGTTCTTTCCTTACCTGTCATAACAAATGGAGCGTATATTGAAAATGAATCCACAAAATTTTCTCTCTTAATGACTTTTGCAATTAGATGTGTAGTATCAATTTTTTTAAAGTCATCTCCCAATGTTTGCTCAACCCATATCTTACAGTTTATTTGTGGATTGTTTTCATCGCCCGTTCTGCAATCAATACTACTTCCATCATCCAATAAAATCTTACCGTCCCAATTATTCCATTTGTGCCATCCATAGACTTGATAGTTTGGTGTTCCTTCAGGTGTACTATCATCTAAAGCTATACCATCTTTTGGGTATTCCAATAAGACTACAACATCAGATATTGGAAATCCTTTTCCTTTGTTTTCGACGAGGTATTGAGTAGCGAATGAAAAAGTAGATTCTTCTTTTTCATGCGGACCATAATCAAAGAAGTAAATAATAGGTTGTTGTGTTGAGCCGGAAAATCTCAACTCACCTGCTGTGTTTCCTGATTCTCCTGAAATCATGTAATCCTCACCGGCTTGTCTCCGCTTAATCATTTCATTTTGCGACATAAAGACAATGTTTTGGTGGAATTTTACGTTATAATCATATGACACAGTATAATATAATGGATGTTTTAGTGCGATATTAGAGATTTCATCTTTTCCTGGAGCTTTCAATCTCCAAAATACATTTATTTCATTTCCAGGAACAAGTTGCCTTGTTTTGTGTTCCCTTACAGGTAATCCTTTGTCTAAGTCAAGTTGTCCTGAACATTTTCTATTGTCATTTGCATTGTTATGCACTACTCCACATTCAACTATTTTAAAGGGGTTCACATTATCTATCGCAATTAAAACGTTGCCAGCACCTTCACCTTCGAGGTTGCTTCTTACATCCAATGATATATACCCTTCAAGTCCGGGGTGCAATTCGTCAAATTTAAGCTTACCAACGACACCAACTCCTTGTTCCACATCTAACTTTGTTTCATTTGTTGGTTTGGATTCGCCAACACATCCGAAAGAAACGACTAATAAAAACAATAATACAATCAATATCCATTCTTTATGTTTCATCATTATCCACCACACCCTGTTTGGTCACTTGTGCAGAACGTATTAACTTTTACAGTTTGAGAGTTAACTTCATAAGGATATGTGGCTATAGTTGTTATATAATCTGTAACAATATCTTCCGTTGTGCTTATCTTAGGCACATTTAAACTGCAAGTGAATACATTAAATTCCATAGTTAAATCAGTTGTGCCACAGACGTGTTTTTCACCATTTTTAGCTACATCACACACCCACTCTAATGTGGAAAGTGCGTCTGGTGTGTATTTAGATATATCTGTCCATACTTTACTATTTTTATCACACCAACTGTTAACTAATTCGTTGTCGCAGACGATACACCCTGCCGCGCTATCTTTTGTCTTGTCACATTGTAAATTTTCTGCATCTTTGTAAGCTATATACCCTGCAGGTATACACTTTCCGAAATCTTTTGGAGTGACAATAAATAACATGGGGGACATATTTGATTTCATATTTCCATTGCCAACATTTTGCCATTTTAACAATAATGCAGCAGAATTGGAATTATCAAGGATTGGTTGTGGGCCTATGTCCATGTCAATCGTCATTGCAGAACCATATTTATAGATAGCTCCTGTTGATTTTTGCCTGAGGGCATTATTTTTTATCAACAAGACTCCAAAATCGCTTTTCATTCTTTCTACTGCTAATCTAGATGCTGTTGGATAATATGTCCACGCTGTTGCACGTATATAAATCGGTGTGTTTGTATTTGGTTTTAACACATTATCTATAATCACTTCTTTGACTTTATTCAAATCAATCCATCCGCCGGAGAATACAACTTCTCTTGTTGAGAATGGAGCTATATTTTTTATTATTCGTTCATTTCCATCAGGGATTACTAAGCAATTGTCATATGGTGTCAAGGAATTCAATTGAAGATGTAATTCATTTATCTTACTACTCCCGAGATTTTTGATAGTTACTATAAATGTCAATGAATGTTGATTCATCTTAGCAGTATTTACATTACCTCTTATGCTAATTGAAAATGCTTGGTTTGGAGGGGCTTTTGTTTTTTGCTCTTGTTCTTCATATTTACCGCCAGTTACACCTATTCCAAATGGATTCTTTAACATATTTCCAATACTTCTAAATAAATAGTTGTTGAATAATCCACTAAAGCTTTCACCTACTCTATTCCCCATTCCTGCGGTTGCCTGTCCGCCGCCGACACCAAAAAACCAAACAACACCTATTAATACAACTCCCCCAATTATGAATATTGTTATTAGTGCTTCGCCACTTGGTATGTGAATGTAAGGGGCTATTATGAATAAAATTATACCTAATATTGCTATTGCAAGAAATTGTAATCCAAAAAAGAATCCCAATGCGATACCTATGAAGAACATTATTGCACCGGAGGATCTTATTATTTCTGATCCACTCATACTGACGTTTGGATGGTTTCCGCCTTCATTATTTAAAAAAACTTTTTCGGCTTCCTCTTTTATTTCTTTATTTGCATTGTCATTCTTTTTAGGGGTAATTCCTTTTCCTCCGCCAATTAAATCTCTTCCTAATCCCATTTATACCGAAAATTAAAGGTTGTTTTGATTTAAAAAGTTTTATTCAACAATGTTTTTAAGAATGTTAATTTCCTTGATTAATCTATTTATATCCATCTTATCAATTTTATGATAAACATCTTTTAGTTTGTTGATATACTTGTTGTAATCTGCATCCACAGCCCCAAATTTTGATAATATTTCATTGACTTTTTCTTTACTTTCATGTTTTTCAATTGATTCAAAAATGTTTCCTGCAACTTCATCTGCATTTAATAATTCAATCATTATTCTTTTAATGCTTTCATTAGATATTCCTTTTGAAGCTTTTAGAGAACTTATCTCGCTAAGAATTCTGTGATGTACACTACTCAAGTTAGTGAATCCTATGTGCTTTCCTTCGAGTGAGCTTATTAACTTGTTGTAATATTCAAAAATTATATTTGTAATTTCTTCCAGTGAATTTACAATGTAATTCTTATCTTTGTCCAATTCATTTAAAAATTTTCCAAAATCTTCCTCCAATACATTCTTTTCTTCTTCTGTTAATTTACTGTACTTTTTAAGATATCCTTCTAACTTTAGCAATTTTCTGTATATCTGTCCAATTTTTTTAGACGTTATCCCAATAGATAAAGTAGTGATTAATTCTTTTTTGATAAATGAGGGATTATCATATAAAATAAGAGCTCTAAGTGGATACGCTTTGCTTGTGTATTTTTTGTATTGACTAAACCTTAAATAAAATTGGCCTATCGGTTCTCCTCTGAATAATTCTGAGAGGGCGACTATCGCAAAGAAGTCGGCATATGAGTCTAGCAATATGTTTGAAAATGATATTGCATACATCAATTCGATAAATTCTCTGTCTGAGATGATGTTATAAAATGTATTTATGTATATGTGCAGCGCAGTGAAATATTTGTTAATTCTGCCTTTTATCTTTTGGATGTCAGATAAATTGTTTGTATCAATTACCTCATTTAAGTAATCCTTAATTGAATCTAATGTTTTTATCATTTCATTGATAATTTTTTTTATTTGATTCAATCCTTTTATATCGGGGAATATATAATTCATATTATTCATAGTTTCTTCAAAATATTTTACATCCTCAACAATTAAGGAAATGATTTCTTTTATTTGGCTTGATTGCCTGCTGTCTTCAGGTAATTTATGGAAAATAGTCCCAAATATTTCGTATAACCCATTAAAATTACTTATGATTATCCTATATGTGTTCTCGAGCTCATCTTTTCGTAATTTTACTGCCTTTTCTGAGTATCCTTTGGTGGATTCTATTGTTTTTAATAACTCTTTTTGGAGAGAATGTCCAATCTCATGGAATATTGTAAATGGGATAAAAAATAGTCCTTTTGATAATAATCCTTCATATAATAAGTATATATTTAGAGACAACTTCCCAGTTATTATATTGAAGTATGCATACTCACCTTCTATTGTATTTATATAAACTTTTTTTACTTTGGCGGTTTTATTTAATTTTATTTCTTTACAAACAATATTAGCTGCATTTACTAAATTGTTGATATATTCTTTTAGAAATCTTGCTGCATCCTTAACTTCTTTAACTGTGCCTTGATTGTCAATTAATTGACTTATTAAAATTTCTTCTTTTGCTCCATTTTCTTTTATCCAGGTGGTTAATATGGCAAGAGATGACTTTATATTCATAAGTATACAAAAAATTTAAATTAATACTTCTACTCCTTCGCGATTATCACTAATCCTGTTAACCTATATCTTCCATTTGGAGAATCAACTATAAGCTTGTTCCCCAATTCTTTGAGGTATGTTTTGTCAAGAACAGCATAGGACCACGCACCCGAAGCGAGGTCGCTGTCTTCAAAGTAATAAATAGGTCCTTTGTCTCCTAGTTTTGCATAGATATATCCTGGTTTTATAATCTTGTCGACTTTTAATCCAAGTATAATCTCGTTTTGAGATGTTAAATACTTATTTGGGATGTCAAAGGAATAAATTTTGTTGGTTGCGGGTGTGGTAACTGCAACAAATTCAAATTTGACATTTGTTAGATTATACACTCCGCCTTTGTCTGCTTCGAATGTTATTGTATTATCTCCAACCTTAATATTGCTTTCATCAAATCTCTGGGTTATGGTGAATATTTTTCCTTCCTCTACCTTTCCGGAGAATATAATTTTCCCGTTGACCTTGACGATTAAATCTCCATCGCTAATGGCTTTAGTTGGCATGAAAGATATGCTTAATTCATTTCCTTTTATATTTGTTTGTCCAAGAGATATATATTTTTCATCTATTACATTGATAGGGTTGTAATATTCCTGTACAATTTTGACATTTGCATTTAGAGTGTTTGTAGTCCAAAACGCGCCATTGTGCTCGACTTTCAATGTAATGGGATTATTTTCGCCAAGCAGTGTTTTTGACACGCGAATGTTTATTTCGCCTGTGTTTGTGATGGTATTCTCAAATATGCTTGAGCCGTTAAGAAACACAATTAGTTTTGGATTGCCGCTTAATTGAGTTATATTTAATTTTATCAACACATCTTTTGTGTTTTCTAGGTTTATATTATCTGCTGAAAAATAAGATATGCTCCCTTTTAGTACAGATGCTCTTAGGGAGATATTACTATCATCTATAATTTTTTCATCAACAGGGTATGCTACGTAAGCATTTGGCATTCCGAAAGAGAACACAGTTTCCCCAGATGACCTTCCGATTTCACTTATTTCCCCGCTGCTGAATATTAAACTTGTTCCTTCTCCGAGAGGGGAAGTAGATATATTTGTTTCATTGGGAATAGTTATATTGAGAATTCTTGCTTTTTCCTCTGGATAAGCTAAAATTGTATAAATTACAAACAACGCAGCCATACCAATCAAAATAATTGTTGCGGCATATTGTGCTTTTTTTGCCATTTTTAAGTTAGATTTCATGTTATTTTTTAACAAGTTGTTAATTAAAAAACTTACCATATTGTTCTTGAAAAATTTGAGGTAAAAATATAAACAACGAGTGTGTATAAAAATTAAGGAGGTGTTTTAGTGGATGGCGATGAACTCGATGAACTTCTAAAAATTGGCTTCTTTTCTGATACTCATGTAAGCGTTTCAAGAAAGGATGCTGTTCCAACCCTTTCGGAATTGTTGATGTATGGGGATTATGATTATGTTATCAATGGAGGCGACAACGAGGGGAAATATGCGCGTAGAATTGCAGATGCAGTTCGTGACATTGATATTCCTTTTGTTTCAATACTTGGGAATCATGACATGAGCGTAATTAAAGATAATCTTGGGGATGAGTATAGAGTAATAAAAAGCTATTACAAAAAGGGTGTTCCAAATTTTTACAGTCAGAATCTTAATAGGTTACAGCCAGCTTTAACTAAATGGGGTTATGGGAGATTTGGTCCTAAATCTGATATGAAGTTTGTACATCCTATTAATGAAAATTTGATGTATTATCTCGTGGTGGAATCAGACATCGGCGATGTTGCAGTTGCATTACGTCACTACCCTTTGTACTTCCACAAGGGTTATGATATAAAATTGATTGGGGAAATAAAGAAAGAATTTCCGGATGTGGATGTTATTTATGCTATAGGCGGGCATACACATAGCAAGTACATAAGTGTGGATACACAGGAAGTGCATTTTGCAAACGGAAGTGTGCCTGTGGTATCCATTGTCCTTCCGCCATTTACGTTGAATAAAGATACTGTTCTTGGAGGGATATATAACCTCTCTGTTCTTGCGAACGGTTCGCTTTCAATAAGTGAATCTTATTTGAGACGGGGAAAGGTTAAAAATGAATTGTTTGCCCTTGAAAAAGGTTCAGATGGATTATCAAGAGCAACTGCTATCAAAGGTGAATTAGTTGGATACGCTTGAAATAATTGTCTCGTCGGACAAGTCAATTGTTGAACTTCCCGAAAATTTTGTAAAGGTAATTATCGCTGGTGAAGATGATAGCGTTTTGATAAATCCAATTAAAAAAGAATATTTCATTAAATCCTACACCCGATTAAAATTTGGGAAGCACACTCTTGTAATCGACGCTTTGAACCAGAAAGTAAGTGTTGGCAAAGTTAGCGTAGGACTTCATGAAGGTTTTTTATATGTTAATATCAGTCATGGAAATGTGTTGTTTGAACCTTATCCTGATTTGTTAACTTTTAAGGAAAAATATGGCATTATTGGACAATACCCCAAAGATTAAAAATAGCCGAAATTTTCTTAGTTTGTGAAGCCGATACACATAAAGCATAAACTCCCGAAAGAACTCTATGATAGATTAAAAGACATAGAAAGTTTTCGTCCCCCCCAGGAGCTTGCGATTAACGAGGGACTTCTTGAGGGCAAAAATTTAGTTATAGCCAGCCCGACCGCGAGCGGTAAGACTCTTGTCGCCGAGATTGCGATTGTCAACAATATTTTGACAAAAGGCGGAAAGGCAATTTATCTGACGCCCTTGAGGTCTCTCGCTTCCGAGAAGTACAATGAGTTCAAGGAAAGATATCCTTTTCTAAATGTTATGCTGTCGATAGGTGACTTTGACTCGAGCGACCCGTGGCTTCAAAAGGCAGATATAATTGTGTGCTCGAACGAGAAGCTGGATTCCCTTATGAGGCACAATGTGCCTTGGCTGCGCGAAGTAAACACTATAGTTATAGATGAAATACACGTGCTTGACCAGCCCGATAGGGGACCTACCCTTGAAGTGTTGATAACGAGACTTAAGGAGTTCTGCAAGGACGCCCAGCTTATAGCCCTATCCGCGACAATACAGAACGCGGATGAGCTGTCAGAATGGCTCAATGCCAGCCTTGTGAGGAGCACATATCGCCCTGTGGAGTTGGAGTATGGTGTTTACCTTGACGGGAAACTTTACTTTGAGGACAAGGTAAAAAAACTTCCGGAGGCAAAACTGCCGGAGCACCAAATAATAAAAGACACTCTTGAGATGAAAAAGCAGATTCTTGTTTTCCTTTCGAGTAGAAGGAACGCCGAGGCAGTCGCTAAGAACGCCAAAAAAATAGTCGACAAATATCTGACGGAAGAAGAAAGAGAAAAGCTTGAAAAGTTGAGTTATGACATTCTGCATGTTCTTGAGTCGCCGACGAGGCAATGCGAAATTTTGAGTGAATGTGTTAAGCACGGGACGGCTTTTCACCATGCCGGACTTGTTAGCAAGCAGCAAAGGATGATTGAAGACGCTTTCAAGAAAGGACTGATAAAACTGATATCCGCGACACCGACTCTTGCTTTCGGGGTAAATCTTCCAAGCCACACAGTTCTCGTCAGAGACCTTAAAAGATATTCCCCTGACTACGGAAGCAACTGGCTGCCCGTGCTTGAAGTTCAGCAGATGTTTGGACGCGCTGGACGCCCGAAGTTTGACAGAGAAGGCAGGGCGATTATGATTGCGCGCTCCGAAATTGAAAAGGATGAAATTTTTGAAAAGTATGTAAAAGGAAATCCGGAGGAAATTTATTCCAAGCTTTCCGCGGAACCGATTTTGAGGATGCAGGTTTTGGGACTGATTGCGAGCGGGGAAGTTTCGAGCAGAAAAAATCTGTTGAAATTTTTCTCGAAGACGTTTTTCGCCCAGCAGTACGCCGATATGGGAAAAATTGAAGTCAAGCTTGACAAGGTGATTGGACTGCTTCTGAAATATGGTTTTGTTTCTTCCACCAAAGAAAAATTGCTCCCAACCCGAATTGGCAAGAGGGTTGCCGAGCTGTATATCGACCCAGAGTCCGCGCACTTGCTGATAGAAAAAATAAAATCCGGAAGGAAAAACGAGATGTTCTGGATTCACTCAATATGCTCGTGCAACGAGATGTTTCCTTTGCTCAGGGTTTCGCCGAGGGAATTCACAGAGCTCCAAAACAAATACCTTGACTTTTCGGATGAAATTGAGGAGCCGAGCCCATGGGATTTGGATTATGAAGTATGGGTGCGCGCCTTTAAGACATCATTGATGCTATTTGACTGGATAAACGAGAAAACGGACGCGTCCATTCTGGAAGAATACAAGGAGACGCCGGGAGTATTGAGAAACAGGATTTATATCTCGGATTGGCTGCTTTACTCCGCTTACGAGCTCGCGAGAATAATGAAAGTAAAGGACTTGCTTCTTCCGCTTAACAAGCTGCGCCTGAGGATGAAGAACGGCGCAAAGGAAGAATTACTTAATCTTCTCGCTCTCAAGGGCGTTGGGAGAGTCAGGGCGAGGAAGCTTTACCGCGCCGGCATAAAAACTCTCGCTGACGTCAAGAAGGCGCCGATTGAGAAGCTTGCATCTATTGTCGGCAGAAAAACTGCCGAAAAGATAAGGGGACAAGTAACAAAGAAAAGTTTAAATTCTAAGATTGATGACTTTTAGGTATGGGTAACACTTCTTCAATTGACGACTTATTCTCTAAGAGAAGCAATGTTGAAGTAAATATTTTCGGAAGAAAAAAAGAGCTGCCCATATATGGAGAATATTATATTTCTACAGATTTAATGGGGCTAATTAGAGACAAAATGAAATACGGACAGAATCCCTTGGTTATGGAAGATAAAGTTTTTGTATACGAAAATGGAATTTTATATCGGTGGACATCTTCTCATCTTGAAATTGTTGTTCCAAAATAATTTTAAAATAATTTGTTCTTTAATTTAACTGTGGGGCCGTGGTCTAGAGGCCTTTTCTCCCGAGAAAAGCTCTACCAAAAGAGGGAGAAAAGAGCAGACAACTTGGTCTAGGATGCGTGCCTGGGGTGATCTTTCTTTGGGAAAGAAAGCTCAACCAAAGAAACCCTGGAATGCACGTGGTCCCGAGTGACCCTTTTCTTAAAAGAAAAGCGTCAACGGAAAAGAAGTTGGCATGGTCCGGGAATTCAAATCTCGGCGGCCCCACTAACACCCTTTTCTTTTTAGAAAAAAGAAAAGCGCGTCCGGAAAAGAAAAAATTTTTCTCCTTCTTAAAAGAAAGAGAACATGGGCTAAGAGAAAGAAAGCGGGGTTTCTTCCGTATGCTTCTTTCTAAGAAGGGTGTTGGAAAAGCTTTACCAAAAGAAGCATCTTCTCTTTAGAAAAGAGAAGCTGCACTAAGAGAAAGTTTTCTGTCGGGCTTTTTCAAAAAGACTCGAACACTTTTTCTTGGAAAGAAAGGATTTTTTTAGTAGTTTCATAACTTTTAAATTTGTGTCCTTATTTAGAATATTGCTGAAAATGGAAAATAAATGGATGATGGTGCTTGTTGTAGCTATTCTTGTGAGTATTATTGTAATAGGTTATATCCCTCCGGCTAACAATTGGAATAATCATCAGATAAGTGATATAAAAAATGATTCAAACTATTGCTTTTCCGTAATAGGCAACATTAACGGAGATATATATATATTCAACCATTTTTTGAATTTAAGTGGTGATTCCTCATTTGTTGTGATAGATGGAAACTTCATAGACGAAGGTATAATCGAAGAGTATTCTCAATTTGTTCACAACGCAAGGAGATATGATGTTCCTACTATTTTTGGGATAGGCAGCAGCGAAAGCCCATATGGGAGTGATTTAATGTTTAAATCGATTTTTGGTAATCCTTATTTTTCGTTTAATACTTCAAATTCATTGTTTATTATATTAGACAACAGCTTGGGGAGCATTGATATAGACCAGTATAATTGGTTGAATAAATCCCTTTCAGATAATGCTAAAAATAAAGTAATAATAATGAATAATCCTATAATAAATCCGTCAGAGAGCAAGTATGAAACACCAGACGGGAAACTTTTAGATTATTTGTTCAGGGAGAAAAATGTCACTCTTGTAATTTCATCAAATGAAAAAGACTTTGTTTTTGAAAAAGAAGGGGTAAAGTATGTGAATTTGGGTAATGATAACAATGTTACGTACACAAGAGTTTGTGTATCCGGCAACGGAATAGATGTATCCTTAGGGCATATACCTCGTCAAGTTGATTTGAACTTAATCCCAACTTTTTTTATAGTTTGCAAGGCAACTCTGCTGGCAATATTAATATATTTTTCAGTTGATATCTTAAGGAAGGAATTCTCCAGGTGATTTCATTGAAAAAGTGGTTTAGATTATGCGCAAATTTAGGTGATGACATAGTTGATTTTCTTCAAAAGGATAAGTGGCACGCACTTTTAATTGCAATTCTATGTTTTGTGTCGCCTGTTAATTTGTTTATGTGGGTGATGATTATATGCTCTTTATACAGAAAAAAAATTAGGATAGGGAATTAAACAATTCCACAAAAAGTCTTACTCCCCACCCTGTCGCGCCTTTTTTCAAGTAATCCTTGTTTTCCTTTGCCCAAAATGTTCCTGCCATATCGATGTGCACCCAAGGGGTTTTACCGACAAATTCCTTCAGGAACGCCGCCGCCGTGATTGCTCCCGCCGCTCCGCCTTCGTAGCCTATGTTCTTTATGTCGGCAATGTTGCTTTTTATCGCGTTACTATACTCATCAAATAATGGTAGATTCCACACCTTTTCATTTGTTTTGGCACCTGCGTTAAAAACCGATTTTAAGAGATTTTCATTGTTGCCCATAATTCCTGCAACGTTATAACCTAATGCAACCACACATGCGCCAGTCAGAGTTGCAATGTCCATTATTGCCTTTGGCTTCTTTTTGGATATAAAATAAATCGCGTCCGCAAGGGCAAGCCTTCCTTCCGCGTCGGTGTTCATAACCTCGACTGTCTTTCCGGACATGGAAGTCAGTACGTCGCCCGGTTTCATTGCATTTCCACCCGGCATATTCTCGACGCAAGGTATTACACCCATAACATTTACGGGGAGTTTGAGTTTTGCAATTGCGTTTATTCCACACGCCACGGCAGCCCCGCCAGCCATGTCCCCTTTCATTTCATTCATTCTATCAGAAGGCTTTAGCGAAATTCCGCCGGAATCAAATGTGACTCCCTTGCCAACAAGGGAATAAAACTCTTTGCTTTTTTTATTTCCCCAATATTCAATAACAATCATTTTTGGTTCTTTGCTACTGCCTTGCGCGACGCCAAGCAGGCAACCCATTTTCATTTTTTGCATTTCCTTTTCGTTGTATACTTTTACCTTTAGTTTATTGATTTTTGAAATATCCTTTATTTTTTTTGCGAGTTTGGAAGGAGTTGCGTGATTTGAAGGGTTGTTTACCAAATCCCTTGCGCAGCATACATATTTTCCAATAATTTTCCCTTTTTGAATTCCCTTTTCAACTTTAATTGGGTGGGATGTTACTATCAAAACTTTTTTTATCTTTTTGTCATCCTTTTTGGATTTGAATTTGTCAAAGTCATAATCTGCTAATATAATTCCTTCAGACACGCTTTGTCCTGCTATTTCATAATCTTTGATGCTTGGAATTATGATTGTTATTTCATCCACTTTGAGCTGCTTGGCGAGACTGATGGCTTTTGCACCTGCTTTTCTTAAATCTTCTGCCGAAAATTTAGTACTTAATTCTACAACTCTTTCTGCATTTTGATTGCCATTTAGGATATCTATTCTCTCTTCTTTATTTTTTTTGAGTATAATCAATAGTTTAGACTTAGCTTTAATTTCATATGCGGCATTTATTTCCATTTCTTTCACTCCTCGATTTTGATTGCATGAGTTGGGCAATGTTCTTCGGCTTGTTTGTTGCACCCAATGTCTTTTACTTCTTTTTCAAACAAGTTGGGTTTGATTTCTTTGCCATCTTTTAAGTGTGCCTTTCCATCATTTCCCATCTCCCAATGCTCCGGGCATAGTGAAGCACAGTATCCACATCCTATACATTTTTCCTTATCATGAATTATTTTTGCCATTTCATCACCAATTTTTAGAAAAACATGGTTGTTTAAATAGTCATCTCTGCTTAAGTTGATATATTTGACATCAAAGAATTTATAAATATCTTGGAATTAAGTTATCACATGGTATCCAAAAAAATAATGTTATCTTTACTTTTTGCAGTAATGTTTTTTAGCATTTTAAGTGCCGCAAAGGCAGACGATTTGTCAAATATCAAATACAGTGTTGGGGTAATTAACGACAAGGCAAAGCCAGGAGACAAATTAGAGTATAATGTTACTCTAAGGAATGATGGTTCATCTCCAATTAAACTAAGCTTGAATGTTCTTTTCACAGGATTGACTGATATTACACCAAGCGTTTTGACGTTAAACCCTGGCGATGAGCAGCTGATCCATGTTGCACTTACAGTCAAGTCAGACCAAAAGCCAGGAAAGATACTTATTAAACTGCTGGTTTTTGATGACAAAGGCAATTCCTTAAATCCTCCAATTTACTTGCAGGGTGAAATCTTAAAGTCTCCAAAATTATTTGAGTCGGTTAACATAAATAAAGTAACAATTAATCCACAGGTGTTGGATCCACGGAATCCCTTTTCAATTAGTTTTGAAGTATACAACCCTGTTGAGACAGTTGTTGTTCCAATGGAGATTACATCTGATATTGAAGGATTTTCATATAGAGTTGATAATCAAAATATCAGCGAGGGAACAACTACAATCACAGTAGATAACTTAACTCTTCCTGAATCTGCATCTCCAGGCAATCATACATTTACGGTGTCTTTATTATTTGCAGGAAATGTAACTTCAAAGGGAAATGCTGTTGCTAACGTTGTAAGTTATTCAAACTGTGTAATTAATGAGCATACTTCTGTGAATTTACTTGGGAAAAAGTATGTTGCAAATGTAAGAAACACAGGAACTGATGTTGCAAACTGTGTTGTTTCTTCTTCTGTTTCAGGGATAGAAAAATCACTGGCGACGAGCATGACAGAAGGGTATTCTTTTGAAAATGGAAAGATAATTTGGAAATTAAGTGTTAACCCGCAATCGGAAGTGGTTGTCACTTATACAATTAGTTATATTCCAATTCTCATAATTCCTTTTGCCGCTGTTGCAGTAATTGCAGCGTTTTGGTATATGACTAGAAAAGTTACTGTGAGAAAAGAGATTGTAGACTACAAGAGATACCCAGGATTCATGGACTTGAAGATTCAGATAAAAGTCAAGAACTTGACTAACAACGAGTTAAGGCACGTAAAAGTATACGATCCTCTTCCAGCGTTTGTCAAGGAAGTTAGGGATTATGGAACAATACCCGGCGAAATCAAGAAGAAAGGAAAGAAGAAAAATGTAACATGGGAAATTGAGAGTATAAAACCGAAGGAAGAAAGAGTACTTTCGTATAAGATAAGGACTTCTGTTGAGGTTTTAGGACATATTGGGTTCTCTCCTGCCAAAGTAGAATTCAAGGATGCGAATGGAGAAAAGGTTGAAGAATTCTCAAACGTGCTCGCGATAGAAGTCGAGTAATCTTTTTCTTTTTTATTTTAAGAAAAACTTTTAAACCTACGGATGTCTAAATGATTTGTCCCAGCGTAGCTCAATGGTAGAGCGCACGGCTGTAGTGGTATGGTGGAGAAATCCATCGTTGAAACCGTGAGGTTGCTGGTTCGACCAAGCCTTTCTTTCAAAAAGAGAGCCTTGAGGGAAAGAAACTCAGGGTGGGCTTCGAAAGTCCGGCCGCTGGGACTCAAAACTTTTTTAAATGGAGTAGTCCATCATTTTTGTTAGTGCCCCGATAGTCTAGGAACCCTTTCTTTCCAAAGAAAGAGTTCACGGAAAGAAAGTGGTTGGACGTTGGTCTAGGATCCCGGTCTGTCGAACGGCTCTTCTTAGAAAGAAGCGCCAGCGGAAGAAATTCCGGAGTGCAGCAAGCCGGGGACCCGGGTTCAAAAGCACTTTCTCTCTTTGAAAAGAGAGAACCTGCGCTAAGAGAGAAACTTGGCGAGTGTTTGAAAGTCCCGGTCGGGGCGCTTTTTTTTACTCTAGGTGTTTTTATGAAAACAATTCAGCCAAAATCAAGAAAGGGAAAGCGGAAAGGAAAGCGGTTAAAGAGAAAAGACATCATAAAACAGAAGAGCCGCGGCAGGAAGAAGAATAGGAACAGAAAACGAAGATGATTTCTATTGATTTTGAAGTCATGGAAATCTTAATATATTCTAGTGTATTACAAGATATATGAACTCGAAATTTTTGATGGGAATTGTGGTTATATTCGCTGTTGCGATTGTGTTTGGCTGCGTAACTACTCCAAAGAATATCACTTCAAAAGACGCTATTATCTTAAAGGATAGTGGTTGGACTTCGCAAGGATTCAATGCGGTTGCGGAAGCAAACAACAAGTTCGCAATTGATTTGTACAAGAAATACTCAACAGAGTTTGAAAATCAGAATGTTTTCTTTTCGCCATACAGCATATCATCTGCTTTTGCTATGGTTTATGAGGGTGCCCGCGGAAGAACTGCGAAGGAAATAAAAAATGTCTTTTATTTTCCTGGAAATACGAGCGAGCTGAGGACTTCGTTCGCGCATATTTACAACATACTCAACACTCCAAATGAGAATTATACCTTGCGAACTGCAAACGCCCTTTGGGCGCAGAAAGATTTTCCGTTTTCACAGCATTACTTTGATATAATTGAAGAATTTTATGGCGGAAAAGTTACAAATCTAAATTTTGCGGATGAGGAATCTGCACGTAATATAATAAACACTTGGATTGAACAGCAGACAAACGGAAAAATAAAGGACTTGATTCCGAAAGGAGTACTAAACTCCGCAACGCGCCTTGTCTTGACGAATGCGATTTACTTCAAGGGAAACTGGAGCCACCAGTTTAACAAAAATGCAACCCACAAAGAAGATTTTATCACACCAGATGGCAACATTTCTGTTGATATGATGTATATAAAAGAAGATTTTCCATACTATGAAAAAAATGAAACGCAAGTTTTAGAGCTGCCATATAAAGGAAACTTGTCGATGATTGTTTTCTTGCCAAGAAGTTTAGATGATTTTGAAAACAGTTTGAGCGTTGAAAAAATAAATGATTTGACAAGCAAGCTTCACAGTGAGGAAGTTAGGGTTTACCTGCCGAGGTTTAAATTTGAAACAAAATATTTTATGGCAAATGATTTGAAGGAAATGGGAATGCCAACACCATTTTCATATGGTGCGGATTTAACTGGTATGTCAAAGAAAGGTGGATTGTTAATACAAAGTGTAATCCACCAAGCATACATTGATGTAAATGAAGAGGGAACGGAAGCAGCAGCTGCGACAGAAGTATCGGTTGGGATTACAGCTGTTCAGATGCATCAACCTGTTTTTAGGGCAAATCATCCATTCATGTTTATAATCGAGGACAAAAATACGGGCGAAATTCTATTCATGGGCAGAGTAACTAACCCTGAATACAATTAGTTTTTCTTCTTTCTTTCCTGCAGCTTTCTTTTCCAAAGAAAGGTTTTGCCGGAAGAAATTCTTTCTCTTAGCGCAGGTTCTCTTTATTTCTAAGAAAGAGAAAGTGCATAGAAAGGTATATAAATGAGAAAAAAACTCACAAAAGTATGCTTGATGCCTCTCACGAACAATTTATGCAGAATATTCTATCAAATTCTAAAAATTTAGCTTGGGCCCGTAGCTCAGCCTGGTCAGAGCGCCTGTTTCAAATTCATTCTAATAAAATTGGATTTGAAGGTGTTGCTTTTAACCAGGAGGCCAGGGGTTCGAATCCCCCCGGGCCCATTCATTTTGACTTTCAATTCTTGGGAAAAGCATTGGAGGAATATAAAGGAGAGTTGTGATTATGGCATCTAAAAAATCTACAAAGGAAGAAAAACCAATAGATATTTTTAAGAGCAAATTAGTTCCTGAATGTAGAGTTTTATCCGAGGATGAACAAAGGGAATTTATGGAGAAATATAACATCTCAAAGAGACAGTTGCCTTTAATTCTTCCGTCGGACCCTGTTGTAAAAGCGCTCGAAGCAAAAGTCGGCGATATAATTGAGTTTACGAGGAAAAATAAGATAGCAGGGTTATCAAAGTATTATAGAGTAGTAGTAGGTGGAATCCGTGGATAAAGAAACATCTCAATTTTTGCTGAAAAAGTATTTTGATTATCATTCATTTACAGACCACAATATAAAATCATTCAACAAGTTCATAAAATTTGGAATGCAGAGAGTCGTAAACGAAGTTGGGGAGATAATACCAGACATTCTTCCTATAGGTGTCAGAGACTTAAAAATAAAGCTTGGTAAAATATGGGTTGAAAAACCCATTGTAAAAGAAGCGGATGGTTCTAGAAGAGAGGTGCATCCAATTGAAGCTCGTCTAAGAAACTTGACTTATGAAGCCCCCATTTTATTAGAAATGAGCATAGTTCAAGGCGGTGAAGAGAAGGATAAACAAGTCATACAAGTTGGGAGCCTCCCAATAATGCTCCATTCTGACAACTGTTATCTAAATGGATTAACTAGAGATGAATTAATTGACATAGGGGAAGACCCCGATGACCCAGGAGGATATTTCATAATCAATGGAACAGAAAGAGTCGTTGTGATTGTTGAGGATTTAGTTACAAACAAACTTTTGGTTGATGTCCAAAAAACAGGAACTTACCCTTATGTTGGTAAGATATTTAGTGAGGATGGACAGTATAATATTCCTCACACATTAGAAAAAGCAAAAGATGGCACAGTTTATGTTTCATTTACAAAGTTGCAGAAAATTCCATTCGCCCTTTTGATGAAAGCCCTTGGAATGACAAAAGACAAAGACATAATCGAAGCAATATCCACGGAAAGTAAATTTTCATCAGATTTGTATATTAATTTGTATGAAGCCAGCGGCATGAAAAAGAGTGCAAATGCATTGGAAGCTATTGGCAAAACAATGGGCATAATGATTCCAGAGAAGAGAATCGAAAGAGCGGAAGAAATGATTGACAGATTTTTCTTGCCGCATATAGGACATACCCCGGAATCCAGAATGCTAAAGGCGCTTTTCTTGGCAAGGGCTGTTAAGAAACTTCTTCTTTTATCATATGGGGAAGTCGAGCCGGATGATAAGGATCATTACGCCAATAAAAGACTTAGATTAAGCGGGGACTTGCTTGAGAATTTGTTTAGGTTTTCGTTTAGAATGCTTGTCGGCGATGCCAAATATAATTTTGAAAGATTGGTAAAGCGCGGTAGAATTCCAAACTTGCAGTCTGTAGTGCGCTCACAATTATTGACATCAAGATTAAGAAGTGCTCTTGCGACTGGCGAATGGATAGGTGATAGGCATGGTATTTCACAGCACTTGGACAGGCTTAATTATTACGCGACAATTTCACATATAAGGAGAGTTGTTTCCCTTCTTACTGCAAGCAGGGAGAACTTCGAGGCGCGTGACTTACACCCAACTCATTGGGGAAGGTTATGTACTTCTGAAACGCCGGAGGGTGTGAATGTAGGACTTAGAAAGAATCTTGCTATCACCTGTGAGATATCTACTGAGCCTGAAGTTAGTGATGAGGATATAGTTTCAAAGTTGCAAAAGGCAGGACTTAAGAGGGTAAAATAAAATGGCAAATATCTTTTTGAACGGAAAGTTTGTAGGAACTCACGATAATCCTAAGAAGTTAGTCAGCGAAATCAAAGAAATGCGCAGAGATGGAAGGTTGCCTTCCGAAACAAATGTCGCGTTCTTCAAAGAAGAAGACAGCGTTTATATTTTGTCAGATAAGGGAAGGGCGAGAAGGCCATTAATAATTGTGAAAAATGGTAAGTCCCTTCTGACGAAAGAACACATTGAAAAATTGAAGAAAAATGAGATTACATGGGATGATTTGGTAAAAGAGGGAGTCATAGAATATCTTGATGCAGAGGAAGAAGAGAATGCGTATATTGCGTTTGACGAAAAGAAATTAACACCTGAACACACACATCTTGAGATTTCTCCTACAGTCATCATGGGTCCGCAGGCTAACATGGTTCCATACCCTCAAAATTCTCTTAGCTATCGTATAACCCTCGGTGCTAAGATGACAAAGCAGGCGCTGGGGCTTTATACGGCGAATTTGCCATTAAGGGCAGATACGGATGTTTCAATAATTCACTACCCACAATTCCCGATAGTCAAAACACAAATGTATGATTTGTTAAGGTTTGAAGACCATCCTGTAGGACAAAATGTGATTGTAGCGATAATGCCTTTTGATGGTTATAACATACAGGACGCGGTTGTCATAAACCAGGCAAGCATAGATAGAGGACTGTTTAGGGCAACAACATTCAAGCCTTATGTCTGTGAAGAGTTGAGATATCCAGGCGGACAGACGGATAGCATATCTCTTCCTGACAAAGAAGTTAAGGGATATAGAACTGAACACGCTTATAGATATTTGGAAGAAGACGGAATTGTTTATCCAGAAGTTAAAGTTGAAGCGGGAGATGTTTTGGTAGGAAAAGTTTCGCCGCCAAGATTCCTTTCAAGTTTGGAAGAATTAAGAGTTGGAACGGAAGCACAAAGGGAAACATCAACAACTCTTGCGCACGGCGAGAAAGGTGTTGTCGACAGTGTTTTGGTTTCCGAAAGTGAGGAAGGAAATAAATTTGTCAAAGTAAAAATAAGAGATGAAAGAATTCCGGAACTTGGTGACAAGTTCGCGTCAAGGCACGGGCAGAAAGGTGTAATTGGTTTGATTGTTCCTGAGGAAGATATGCCATTCACAGAAGATGGAATTGTTCCAGATATAATTTTCTCGGCGCACTCTATTCCAACGCGTATGACTATAGGACACCTTATAGAAATTATAGGTGGAAAAGTCGGCGCTTTAAATGGTAAAAACGTGGATGCAACTGCATTTCAAAGCGTGGATGAATTTACATTAAGAAGAATGCTTAAAGAAGCAGGCTTCAGGGAAGATGGAACTGAAGAGATGTATGATGGGAGAACAGGCAGACGCTTTGAGGCTAAGATATTTGTTGGAAGTCAGTATTATTATAGATTGAAGCACATGGTAGCAAATAAGTTGCATGCAAGAAGCAGAGGTCCAGTACAGTTGCTGACAAGGCAGCCTACAGAAGGACGCGCAAAGGAAGGAGGACTTAGGCTTGGAGAGATGGAGAAGGATTGCTTCGTCGCGCATGGTTCAGCATTGTTGCTTAAAGAAAGATTTGATTCTGATAGAACGATTGTGCCTATATGTAAAAAATGTGGTATGGTTGCGATTTACAACAAGTTCAAGAACAAGACAATCTGCCCTGTTTGCGGAGAAGACGCACCAATTGAATTTGTCGAGATGGCATATGCCTTCAAGTTGCTCCTTGACGAATTAAAATCTATGGGTATCTATCCAAAGTTGAATATTAAACCAAAGTTCGAGGTTGAAAAATGATAATCAACGAAGAAGTAAATAAAATAGCGAAAAATAAAATTGATTCGATAGAATTTAAAATGCTTTCGCCAAAATTGATTAAGAAAATGTCTGTCGTGAAAGTTGTGACTCCTGAGCTTTACGATGCGGATGGTTATCCTGTTGACGGTTCATTGATGGATTTAAGGATGGGTGTCATAGACCCAGGGTTGAGATGTAGAACCTGCGGTGGAAAGGTAAATGAATGCCCTGGACACTTTGGGTATATCGAACTTGCGAGACCTGTTTTTCATATTAGGTATATCCCCTTAGTTTACTCATTTTTAAGAAGTACATGCTCTGAATGTGGAAGGTTGCTTTTGCCACAGGCGGACATTGACAAATGGCTCGAGAAATTGAGAGACGCAAAGGGAGACGCCCGCGTAAGGGCAGGGATACTAAAAGAGATATTGAACAAAACAAAGTTGATAAAGAAATGTCCGCATTGCGGGGCGAAACAGGAAAGAGTCAAGTTAGTTAAGCCTTACACATTTACTGAGAAAAACAAGAAGCTTACACCAATTGATGTTCTTGAAAGGCTGAAAAAAGTTCCTGACACTGATTCAGAACTTTTGGGAATTTCGCCAGCAGCAGGAAGACCTGAATGGATGGTTCTTACTGTTTTGCCAGTACCACCTGTATCGATGCGTCCCTCAATAACGCTTGAATCAGGTGAGAGAAGCGAAGACGATTTGACTCATAAGCTTAGTGATATAGTTAGGACAAATCAAAGGCTTTATGAGAATTTAAGCGCCGGAGCACCAGAAATCATAGTTGAAGATTTGTGGGATTTGCTTCAATACCATGTTACCACATTTTTCGCCAATAACATAGCGCAGGTTCCACCCGCAAGGCACAGAAGCGGACGCCCGCTTAAGACTCTCGCTGAAAGAATCAAAGGCAAAGAAGGAAGATTCAGAAGAAACCTTGCTGGTAAGCGTGTGAATTTCTCGGCAAGAACAGTAATATCTCCAGATTCAAAGTTGGCAGTTGACGAAGTTGGAGTTCCACTTGTAATCGCAAAAGAATTAACTGTTCCAGAAAGAGTTACTGAGTGGAACTTAAAGCAGATGAAGGAATATGTCAAAAATGGACCTGACAAATATCCAAGTGCGAATTATGTTATAACCCCTGATGGAAAGCGCAGGGTAATTTCAGACGAAACAAGAGAAACAATACTTGAAGAGCTCGCTCCAGGATTCATTGTTGAGAGGCATTTAAAAGATGGAGACATTGCGTTGTTCAATAGACAGCCTTCTCTTCATAGGATGAGCATCATGGCGCACAAAGTTAGAGTGCTCCCATTTAAAACATTCAGGCTAAACTTAAGTGCAACACCACCATATAACGCTGACTTCGATGGTGACGAGATGAACTTACATGTTCCTCAGACGGAGGAAGCGAGGGCTGAAGCTGAAATTCTTGTCAGCGTCGCGAGCAATATGGTCACACCTCGTTACGGACTTCCAATTATTGGTGCGATTCAGGACCAGATAACAGGTAACTACTTGCTTACAAAGGACGAGGACAATTTGATATCACAGGAAGACGCAGCTTTCTTGCTTGCGCAGGCCGGTGTTAGTGAACTTCCAAAAAAATCTGCCGCCAAAAAGAACGGCGTCAAGTATTACACAGGCAGACAAATCTTTTCAATGATACTGCCTAATGTAAATTATAGGGGACGTTCAAAGAACTGTCCAAAACACCCGCACTGCAAGGATCCTAATTGTAAATATGCACAGGTTATAATTGAAAAAGGGGAATTGAAGCAGGGTGTGATTGATGTAAATGCAATAGGTCCCGAGGCGCCGAAGGGTAAGTTAATCCAGGCAATAATAAATAAGTATGGACACAAGGAAGCTATAGATTTCATTCAAAGGGCATCTTTATTGGGTATTGCTTATTTGCAAATGATTGGTTTCACAACATCTGTCACGGACACAGATTTGCCATCAGATGCAGTCAAGGAAATTAAGGAAGCATTTGACTTTGCCGAGAAGAACATTGACAAATTCATAAGCGAATTTGAGGAAGGAAAAATGCGTGCATATCCAGGGAGAACTGTTAGAGAAACTCTTGAATTCAAGATAATCGAAGCAATAAACAGGGCAAGAAACAAGACGGGAAGGATTGTCGAGAGATATTTGAAGCAAAATAATTCAACCCTGATAATGGCACAGTCAGGTGCGAGAGGTTCATTGCTTAATTTGTCCCTTATGTCAGCGTCAGTAGGACAGCTTAGCTTGAGAGGAACAAGAATAAGGAGAGGATATAGGAACAGGACGCTTTCACATTTCAAGTGGGGCGATGTTGGTCCTGCCGCAGGCGGATTTGTTAGGCACTCCTATAAAGGAGGATTGAATCCAACAGAATTTTTCTTCAACGCTATCACAGGTAGGGACACAATTATGGATACATCTATGAGAACGCCTAAATCAGGTTATCTTCAAAGAAGGCTTGTCAATGCCCTTCAGGACTTGAAGGTGGAATATGATAGAACTGTTAGGGATGCGTCAGGAAGAATCGTTCAGTTTGTATATGGCGGCGATGGAATTGACGTGTCAAAATCAGACAATGGAAAGTTGTTAATTCCAAAGGAGGATGTGCTCAAATGATATTCCCTCAATCTGTAGACGAACAATTAAAAGAACTTAAGGAAACCCTTAAACTTAATAAGGCACAAGTAGAGAAACTCAGAAAAATCGCTGAGAAGCAATATGAAAAGTCATTAATTGATCCGGGAGAAGCGGTTGGTGTGGTTGCTGCACAGTCCATCGGTGAGCCAGGTACACAGCTTACCTTGCGTACGAAATGGCTTGCGGGAGCTATGGAGATGACAGTTACACAGGGTTTGCCGCGTATGATTGAAATCTTCGATGCAAAGAGAGAACCAAGCACACCATCAATGATTGTATATCTTAAGCCATCCTATGCCACAAGCGAGAAGAAAGTTGAGGATATTGCCTTTAAAATTTTGGAAATAAAGCTTGACGACGTAATAAAATCAATTGATGTTGACTTGCTTAGGATGAGGGTTGAAGTGGAACTAAACCCTGAGATTTTGAGGAAGTACCATTTGACTGAAAAGAAGATACAAAAGATAATCTCTGAGGAGTTTAAGGGGTATAAGATAACAACCGGCTCGTACAAGATAAACATAAAGCCAAAAGGCGAAGATGTGGATATAAAACAAATTTACAAGCTTAAAGTTAAACTCAAGGGGATTCATGTTGGTGGAATTGATGGTATCAAACAAGTTCTTCCAATGAAGCAGGGAGATAGATGGATAATCAAAACGGCAGGTTCCAACTTGAAGGATATTCTTCGACTTCCCGAAGTTGATATTGAGAATACAACAACAAATAATATATTTGAAGTTCTTAGCGTTTTTGGCGTTGAGGCAGCCCGCGAAGTCATAATTGAAGAAACTCTTAATGTCCTGAACAACCAGGGTATTGAAGTGGATCCAAGACACATAATGCTGGTTTCAGATGTTATGACATACGAAGGAACTATAAAAGGAATTGGGCGTTATGGTGTCAGCGGAGGAAAAGCTTCTGTTTTGGCAAGGGCGAGCTTCGAGGTGCCGTTGAAGCATCTGTTCCACGCGGCGGTTTCAGCGGAAGTTGACAATTTAACAAGCGTTGTGGAAAATGTGATGATTAATCAGCCTATTCCTGTCGGGACAGGAATTGTCAACCTTAAGGTTAAGAAGGAGGAAGAGAAATGATAGAAATAAAAGACTTATCATCGGAATTTATCAAGATGTTGGAAACAAAAAAAGTTACCTTTGGTTCAAAAAGTGTCTTAAAGGCGTTGAAGATGGGGAACGCTAAGGAAGTTGTTTTCTCTTCAAATGCTCCAGAGCAGTTAGTCAATGATTTGATTCATTACTCAGAACTTGCAGGCGTGGAGCTTAAGAAATTCAGTGGAACAAGCAAGGATTTAGGGATAAAATGCAAGCGTGCCCATCCAATTTTGGTGGCTGCTCTTCTGAAGGAAAGTAAAAATGGCGAATAAAATTAAATTGTCTATTGAGGATATTGGACTTATAACTTCTTTTGAAAACTTGACAGGTGCGTCTGTAAAGGACTGTATAGTCAACAAAGACAAGGACAAAATCACATTTATTGTTGCGGAAGGACAGGCAGGCATAGCGATAGGAAAAGGTGGGATTAACATAAAGCGCTTCAGTGATAAGATGAAAAAAAGGATTGAAATACTTGAATTTTCAAGCGACCCCCTAAAGTTTGCCGCGAATTTGCTTAGGCCGGCGAAGTTGAACAATGTATATGTCGCCGAAAAATCTGACGGCACGAAAGTTCTTTACATCTCTCCATCAAGGGAAAAACTTGGCATGGTTAAATCAAAGCTTAAGAACGTTAGAGAATTAGCTAAAAAATACTTTGGCATTGATGAAGTTATTCTTCAATCGTCTCAAAATTAATACTTCTGTTATTTGAAATCAAAAATTTAAATAAAAAGAGAAAAAGTTTACTCTGTTTTTAGTCCTTTTCTTTCCCTAATTTTCTTTATCACTGCTGCTTGAAGCGACCTTGACAGTTTCTCGAACTGGGAGTTCACGAGGAACCAAAATGCCCTTCCTTCTGTTTCGCTTCTTAGGGAGTCAGTGAAACCGAACATCTCCGCTACTGGAAGCTTCGCCTTTACGATTATGGACTCTCCTTCCTGCTGCATGTCAATTAATTGCCCTCTTCTGCTTTGGATTATCTTGCTTATTGAACCCATAAATTGTGCCGGTGAGTCTATTCTAATTGTCTGCACAGGCTCGTACAATATTGGGTCTGCCTGGAGCATTGCTTGTCTTATTGCTTCTCTCACTGCAGGTATTACTTGTGCTGGTCCTCTGTGAATTGCATCTTCGTGAAGGGTTGTATCCACAAGTCTAACAAGTACTTTCATACAAGGTTCCTTTGCTACAGGTCCTGCTTTCATTACTTCTTCAAATGCGCTGATTACCATTTCTATTACTTCGTTGATGTGGACAATACCATGTGTGTTGTCTATCAATATCGAGCCGTTGAAGATGTCTTTCACACGCTTCGAGTCATCCCTTGTGAACCCTGCTTCCTGAAGTTTCTTGAACAATTCTTCGTCCTTCTTTCTTGGCTTGACTTCTGGTATTTCTCCATCTTCAATCATCTGAAATACCTTGTCTGGAAGAGGTTCAACAGTCATAAGGAATTTGTTGTGCTTGTTTGGGGATTTTCCCTCTACTGTCGGCGAGAGTTTTGAAACTGATTCTCTGTAAACGACTATTGGTGGTGATGTTTTTATATCTAGCCCCATCTCTCGTCGCAAGTCATCCTCAATAATTTCAAGGTGCAACTCACCAAGTCCAGAAACGAGATGCTCTCCTGTCTCTTCGTTAATTTCTACTTTGAGTGTCGGGTCTTCTCTGCTTTTGTTCTTTAACGCTTCGATAAGTTTATTCAAATCTTTTGGATTTTTGGCTTCGAAAGCTTTTGTAACTACGGGTTCAAATATATGTTTGATTTTTTCGAATGGTTCAATACCCTTTATTGTTGAAACAGTATCTCCTGAACTAACACCTCTTAGTCCGACTACACCCACGATGTTTCCAGCGGGTACATCATCTACTGTGTATTTGTGAGGTCCTTTCCATATGTAAATCTGCTGTGCCTTTGACTGGCTTCCATCTGTCAAATAAACTTGGTCTCCTCTGTGAAGAGTTCCAGAGTAAACTCTTGCTATAGCGATTTCCCCTGCATGGGTATCCATAACAACTTTTGAGATAGCCATAACCAATGGGCCTTTTTCATCGCAAGACATTAACGCTTTTCCAACTTCGGAATTCACGTCGCCGTGCCATATTGCTCCAACCCTATATTTTTGGGCTTCGACTGGACTTGGCAAATGTTTTACAATCATATCTAATATGGCAACATGAACAGGAACTTTTTTAGCGAATTCTTTTACACCTTCATCTCCTTTTTGATATGCATCAACGACGTCTTTGAATGAAATTCCGGTTTCTTTCATTATTGGGAACGAAAGCGCCCACTTATCCATGGCGCTTCCAAAAACCACGCTACCTTCCTGGACGTTAACCTGCCACTTGTCTTTGAATCCTTCAGGTGCTAAGTCTTTGATTAATTTGTTTACGTCAGAGATTATTTTTAGGAATTGTTCTTGAATTTTGTCAGGCGTAAGCCTCAATTCTGAAATAAGTCTGTCGGATTTGTTTATGAAAAGGACAGGCTTTACTTTTTCTCTCAACGCCTGTCTTAGAACTGTTTCCGTCTGCGGCATGACACCTTCTGCGGCGTCTGCCAAAACAAGCGCCCCATCTATAGCACGGATTGCCCTCGTTACGTCTCCTCCAAAGTCTACGTGCCCCGGTGTGTCTATGAGATTGATTAAATAATCCTCACCTTTGTAGGTGTGTACCATGTTTACATCGGCAGATTGGACGGTGATACCTCTTTCTTGTTCTACCTGCTTGAAGTCTGTTACCATGGCGTGCGTCGCAACCTCATAAGAAATCATACCTGCGCCTGCAAGCAAAGTGTCCGTTGTTGTTGTCTTACCGTGGTCGATATGTGCTATTACACCTATATTTCTGATTCTTTCTTTGTGCCACATAGCTTTTTTTACTTTTTCGAGCATTGATTCTTTTTCTGCCAAAATATCACCTTAACTAATTTTAATAATTGATAAAGAAACAAAATAAGTTTTATTTTTAAAGATTACTATTGAAATAATCAGGAAGTGGAATCGCTCTTTTTACTTTTGCATATAATCTAACCTCTTCGAGCGCCGAAATTATTGCTCGAATTACTTGCTTGTCCCTGTTTATGTTAACTCTAAATGTGTTTTTCCCATAAATCACTACATTAATTTCATGTTCATCTCTAAGGTAAGAACTAAACAATTCTCTTTCTTTGAGATTGTGCCCCTCTGACAAATTGATGGGTATCCCGTCTTGGTCAAGTATTATGTCCATGTAATCTTCATGAGGTATCCCTTTTTCTTCGAAGACTTTTTGTAATCTGTCTTTGTTGTCAAACAATTCATCTATGCTTGTTGAAACTATTTGTACTTTTGCGCAATCACTTTCTGAGTTCAAAATAGAAGCTATTTTAATATTATTTTCTTTGGACAGATTTGATATAAACTTTGTGTAATCCAAATATTCATCCCTTCCAAATTTTCCTCTTTTTACTACTTCTCTTTGGAAATACATCGCAATTCCAAATTTTTTTGGAGTGTTAATTTCATTTTCTAAAAAATCTTCAAAATATCTTATCATGTTAGCACCTTCTTTTTCAATGGATGTTTGTTTTATAAATCTTTTCTCTTAATAGTAGTGATAAATATACTACAATAAACTTTTTAATATGCAAATAAATTGATGCTCTACATGGGTGCAAAATTTATTTTTATAATTGGTGGCGTTCTTTCTGGGCTTGGTAAGGGGATTGTCACATCTTCTATTGGTAAATTGCTCCAAAGTTATGGGTATAAAGTTACAGCAGTTAAAATCGATCCTTATATTAACATAGATGCAGGAACAATGCGCCCCACAGAACATGGTGAGGTTTGGGTAACTGAAGATGGCGGAGAGATTGACCAGGATTTGGGAAACTATGAGAGATTTCTTAACAAAAATCTTCCGAAAAGGAATAATATCACAACTGGGCAGATTTATCTTTCAGTTATAAACAGAGAAAGAGCGTTGGGTTACAACGGAAAGAACGCTGAGGTAATTCCCGATATAATTAATGAGATTAAAGATAGGATACGTGCAGTCGAAGAGGACAATGATTTTGTGCTTGTGGAAATAGGTGGTACGACAGGGGATATTCAAAATGAAGTTTTTCTTTATGCCGCGAGAGAGCTTGGCAGGGAGATACCGTCAATTTACCTTCTTGTTACTTATCTCCCATTTTTGAAAAATGTTGGCGAATTAAAAACAAAGCCGACGCAGCAAGCAGCTGCATTACTAAGGGCGACGGGTATTGTTCCGGATTTTATCATTACGCGCAGTGACAGAAGATTGGACGACCCGCGCAAGGAGAAAATCTCTAAGCAGTGTTTTATAGACAAAGGTAATGTTATTGAGGACCCGGATTGTGAAACTGTTTATGAAGTTCCTCTTGTTTTCAAGGACCAGAAGTTTGGCAGGAAAATCCTTTCGAAGTTTGGGTTAGAACCAAAAGAAGTGGATTTGCAAAAATGGAAAGATTTAGTTGATAACATGAAAGGTGCAGATAAGGTTGTGAAAATAGGGGTTGTTGGAAAATATGTTTCATACGGCAACTCTGAACATAAGGATGTTTATATATCTGTCCTTGAGGCAATCAAGCATGCAGCAGCAAATCTTAAGGTAAAACCTATTATTGAGCAGATACAGTCAACAAAAATAGAAGATGAAGGGATAGATATTTTAAGAAAATATGATGGGATAATTGTTCCTGGTGGGTTCGGCAAGAGCGGAACGGAAGGGATAATAAAAACTATAAAATTCTGCCGTGAGAATAACATTCCGTTTCTAGGGCTCTGTTATGGCATGCAGATGGCGGTAATTGAGTTCGCGCGTGACGTATGCGGAATGGACGGCGCAAACACGACAGAGAACGACCCAAACACACCATATCCAGTTATAGACTTCATGCCAGAGCAGAAGGAGTTAATCAAGCTCAAACAGTACGGCGCAACCATGAGGCTTGGCGCTTATCCTGCAGTTCTCAAAGAGGGAACAAAAGTCCGCGAGCTTTACGGTGAAGAATTTGTTTCCGAAAGACACAGGCACAGATACGAGGTTAATCCTGAGTATATTGAACAATTAGAAAAATGTGGGTTGATTTTCTCAGGAACTTCTCCTGACAAGACGTTGATGGAATTTCTTGAGCTGCCGGACAAGAGATTCTTTGTGGCGACGCAGGCGCACCCTGAATTCCACTCGCGCTTTGAAAGTCCGTCGCCTCTTTTCAAGGGATTTGTGAAATCTTGCTTGCAGATGCCCCAACAAAAGGTGCTGTAGATGAGTAGTGAAAGTAGTGGGTTTGAGTTTGATGACTCTCTTTTTTCAGACATACCTTTATGGGGTAAAGAATTTTTTAGTAGAGTTAATCGAATTGGCAGCACCGCGAGTCAATTAGTAAGGAGAAAAGACTATTCTGGTGCTGAAAAATATAGAATTGATGAAATAAAAACTTATGAATTTATGCTTAATGATGGAAGAAGTTTGCTAACAGAAACCACTGAATTAATATCCTTACTAACTTGTGGAGAATCTTATTCCTCACTTGCAAAAATATTCTATAACACAGAGAGGGATGATGTACTTCCTTTTTTGTTATCATATATTAGACTTGTCAGCGGAGTTACAAGAGGTATGAATATAGACCTAGAAGGAGATGGTGTTAAAAGAGTATATCAACTTGGTGTTGAGTCGTTAGAATATGTTACACATATGCTCAATAAGAAGGAATGGGATAATGAAGGTATATTGCCTTTGATTTATTCTTTCCCAACATTAGATGGTAATTATAAGGCAATTAGTTATTACGACAATGTTTTGAGTAATATAACCAAGGAAGATATTCAACGTACGAGAGAAATGTTTAAAAAATAATAATTGCCTACCCACTTTTTCTTTAGAAAAAACAGAGTGACTTTGTTGCTTGTGCCGAACAAAGCCTCGTTGGACACGGGCTAACTAAGAGAAAAATTTCTTTTTGGTTAAGCTTTTTCTTCTTAAGAAAAAGATTACCTTGAAGCTGCCGCTTGCCTTTCGACTTCGACTTTCTTTGACAACGCGAATGATTTCTGGTCTTCCTTGCTTGCAGCGATTATTTCGTTTGCTAATCCTTTCTCGATTGGGACTTTTTTGTCCGCCACTGCCTGAAACGCACCCTGCGTTATCCACCTTAACGCCAAGTCAACTCTCCTTTGGGGGGAAGTGTCAACCTGCTTTGGAACTCTGATTCCACCCATTTCAATTACTGTTACTTCGTCTCTTGGCGCCGAGTTTTCGACAGCCCTTACAAGAACTTCAACAGGGTTTTTGCCTGTCTGTTTTTCAATTATCTCAAATGTTTTTTTGGTAATATTATATACAGTCTGCGACTTTCCGGAATTGAACTCGCTTGTCCTCCAGTGCTTCTTTCCTTTGTGTCCAGGTGACATGAGCTTGTTCATGAATCTTTCGACAATATTGACGTTGCTTTTTGCGAACCTTTGGCTTGCGTGTCTCCCAAAGGTTTGAGGAACAAAAAGAGGTTTCAAGTTTATGGAGCTTTTCAATCCAGGGTCCATTACTTCGATGTTCATATCATACTTTTCAAACATTTTTATTTCAACCATTTTATATCACACTACTAACGCATTGGCTTTTCTTTTCTTCCCTTTACGAGCTCGTTTATTGAAACTCCATTAACTTTTATGACTCTAAATTTTACACCCGGCATGTCGCCAAAGGCTCTTCTCTGTGGCGCGCCCATTCTTTCAATTACGACTTCGTTGTGTTCATCTATGAACTTTATTGCGCCGGGTCCGTAACCTGCGTATGCAGTTACGGTTCTGCCATTTTTGGCAACTTGAACCTTGACACACTTTCTTAAACCTGAATGTGGCTGCTTTACCTCTATTTCCATTTTTTGAAGTATGATTCCCCTCGCTGCAGGCGAGCCTTCAAGAGGGTCTGTTTTCTTGTATTTTTTTGTCTTCATGTTCTTTAAGTCTTTTTTTGCGAACAGAAAACTTTTCCTTCTTTGTCTAAGTTTTTTTCCTGCATTCAATCCTCTTGGTTTATTAGCCATACCATTTTTCAATTCAAAACCCTTTATAAATCTTACTAAGAAGATAATTAAAAAATAATTGTCTTTTGATGATTGTTTTGCGCTTTGAGATAACCGCAATATTTTTAAAACCTTATTATTTAGTTGCTCTAAGAATATTCAACTGAAAATTAGGAGGTTATGTAAAATGGCAGCAAAACCACACATAAATTTGGTCGTAATCGGCCACGTAGACCATGGTAAATCAACCTTGGTTGGTAGGTTGCTCTTCGAAACAGGTACTATCACACAACAGGATATTGATAGATTAAAGAAAGAAGCAGCAGCTTTGGGTAAATCAACATTCGAGTTCGCATATGTACTTGACGCGACTCGTGAAGAAAGAACAAGGGGTGTCACAATAGATTTGTCCCACATGAAGTTTGAGACAGATAAATATTACTTTACTATAATTGACGCGCCAGGGCACAGGGACTTTATTAAAAACATGATTACCGGTGCGGCACAGGCAGATGCAGCAATTCTTGTTGTGGCAGCAAAGGAGGGAATCCAGCCACAGACAAAGGAACACGCATTTCTTGCAAAAGTTCTTGGTATAAAGCAGTTTATAATTGCGATAAACAAGATGGACACTGTTGATTACAAAGAAGATGCATTTAATAAGGTGAAGGGAGAACTTGAGAAATTCTTGAAGACCGCCGGCTTTAAAACAGGCGAAATTACATTTATCCCGATAAGTGCTCTTGAAGGTGACAATGTAACGAAGAAGAGCGACAAGATGTCATGGTGGACAGGACCAACAATATTGGAAGCTCTTAATTCGCTTAAAGAGCCAGAAAAGCCAGTCGACTTGCCACTTAGACTTCCAATTCAGGATGTCTATTCAATCACAGGTATTGGTACAGTACCTGTAGGCAGAGTCGAGACAGGTGTAATGAAAGTCGGGCAGAAAGTAATATTCGAACCAGCAGATGTTTCAGGAGAAGTAAAGTCAATTGAAATGCACCATGAGCAGATGCAGGAAGCAAAGCCAGGTGACAACATTGGTTTCAACGTACGTGGTGTCACGAAGGAACAGATAAAAAGAGGGGATGTGCTTGGTCCGGTTGAGAAACCACCGACAGTTGCAAAGGAGTTCACGGCGCAAATAGTTATTTTGCACCACCCAACAGCAATAAGCAAGGGTTACACACCTGTATTGCACGCACATACAACACAAGTGCCAGTCAAGTTCAAGGAGTTGAAGCAGAAGCTTGACCCAAGAACAGGACAGGTAGCACAGGAAAACCCAGATATGCTTAAGACTGGTGACGCAGCAGTTGTTGTTCTTGAACCGCAGAAGCCATTGGTAATTGAAAAGAGAAGCGAGATTCCAAAACTTTCAAGCTTCGCGGTAAGAGACATGGGTGAAACAGTCGGTGCAGGCTTCGCAATTGACATTGTGAAGCGCTAATTGCACTTTTCTTTCTTTTTTCTTTGTGTTTTATTTTAATTATACTTCATTTCTTTTCTTCCGGACGCGCTTCTTTTCTAAAGAAGGGTGTTAAGAAACCTGCGCTAAAGAAAGAAATTTTTTTTGTTTCTTTGTTTTATTATCATTTTAATCATCTTCAATGATATTCCTGAGTATATTATATACTTTAGAAAAATTTTTAATCACTTGACAATTATACTCGTTAGGGGATATTGTGAATGTTGATAATGCGCTTAAATCAATAAAAGATTATGAATCTAAAATGCCTTATAATGAGGAGTCAATTAGGAAGATTATTAACATATTAAGTGCGAGGCATGTTCTCTACAAAGTTGTTAAATGCGTGTCTCAGGAGTCTTGTTCACTAAACGAATTAGCTGCAACTACATCGGATGAACGGGGAATCTATGCGGCAATAGAGTTGTTAAACAATCCGGAAAAGTATGGTATCTCAAAATCAGATTCGATAGAAGAAATTTTTGACAATTATATTCACGTATACAAAGGTATATTTAGGAAGTATGACTCAATTGGGTATGGCGGCACTTTTGATTTGCTTCACAATGGGCATAAGTATATCATTAGTTATGCAATGAATGTGGCAGAGACAGTTTACATCGGAATTTTATCTGACAATCTCGCTAAGAAAAAATCACCTAATATCCGCCCTCTTTTTGAAAGAAAGCAAAATTTGAAGAAATATTTGTCTAAATTTGATGGTAATTTCTTCATTAGTGTTATTGACAGCCCGTATGATATAGCATCTACTTCGAGAAGCCTTGAAGCAATAATTGCTACTGAAGATACCGTCGAGACCGTACAGAAAATAAATAAAATTAGGGAATCAAACGGACTGCCCAAGCTTAAAGTAGAGTTTGTTGAGTATGTTACTGCTGAAGATGGCGGCAGAATATCTTCCACTAGGATAAGGCGCGGTGAGATAGATGCATCTGGTAGAATAATCAAAGAGTGATTTTTAGATGTTATTCTCTTTTGATTAAAAAGATATATTAATCACAAGTATGTTACATAATTGGGGTGATTGCTATGTCTGTAAATGTTGATGAAAAAAAGTATGAAACTGTAGCTCCTTTGTCACCGAATAATTTATCTAAAGTGCTTGGCTATCTGACTATTTATAAAAAAGCATACATTGGTGAATTATTAAGTGTTACAAGGCTAGACAGAATAAACTTGGAGGAAGCGTTGGAATTTTTGGAGAATCCCGGGTTTTATGAGATTGAATCTAAACCCGTGATTGAAAGAAGTGAGGATGAATTAATAACATTAGTAGGCGACAAAGAAGAAATTTCTTTGTTAAAAAGCGCATATAAAGAAATGATTTATCCATCAATTAAGTCCACACATATACATCTTTGATTTTTTCTTTTTTTAGAAAAATTATATTAATAATCATTTCTTTTAGTTTTTAGGTGATATTATGGATGATATAAATAATATTTTGAAGAATATGGATAAATATAGAAATATAATCACAAGGGGTTTTCTGGATGACAAAGAATCTTTGCGCCATTTGATTGATTACTTCAAAGAACACCCGGAGGGGGATTTGGTTGTTAACATACCAATCAAAGCAGGGCTTAAAGAAAATGAATTTTATATAACACTTGATATTTTTGAAAACCCAAGTTGGTACGGGTTGCGAGAAAGTCATCTTGTTGAATTTGGAACAAAAGGCTTTAGGGAGGGGGACGGCACGCCTTTCTTGGTCAAATCCGTTAAGTTAGCAGATGGTGTAACTCCTGATGAGCTTGACAGATTCTTTGATGAGTACTCTAAAAGCGGAATAAAGATTGAAACAGAGTATAATTGTTGATTTTTTCTTTTTTTAGTGTAGCAACATTTATAAACCCCTTTTGATGTGAAAATTGTATGCCAACAGCAAGAATAAGATTAAGCTCGATGAATCCGCAGCAATTAAACAATATCCTTAGTCAGATAAAGGATATTGCGGAGAAAACCAAGGTAAAGTACCATGGACCTATACCTTTCCCAACAAAGAGATTGAAGGTTCCAACCAGGACATCTCCAGATGGGAGAGGAAGGGAGCTTTATGAAACTTGGGAAATGAGGATTCACAAGAGAATTATGGATTTGGATGTCGACGAGAGAGCACTTAGGCTCATAATGAGAATTCCTATGCCAAGGGACGTCAACGTCGAAATTGAGATTATAGAGTAATTATTGCTGTTTATTACACTAAGGTAATTCTTATATATAATATATGATTATAATACTTTATGGGGGAATTGAGTTTACTTTTGGAAGATTCTAAAAATTTGCTGGGCTCATTTAATGATAATTCTACTAATTTTTATCCATTAGCAAAGAAGTGGCTGGATGATTATATTAAGTTGAGATATTCTCCTTTGGTATTAACTAGTTCAAAGTATCTTTTGGCGATTTTAAATATATATAATCAAAATAGGCTGGATATGAAAACACTTAATGATGCGTCAAAACTTTTTCTAAGGGCAAATGCATATTACAATCAAATAGTGAATACTTAAAATATAAATAGAATAAAATTATTAAAAATAGGCGTGGGAAGACTACCAAAAGGATGGAAAAAAACTGCAGAGAAAGACAACGTGCTTTCATATTCAAAGAAGAATTATGTAATAAACATATGGAAATACAGGAAGCCGAAACATTTTGTTGTAGAGCCATTTAGAAAATTGGCAAATTATAAAAGGCGCCTTTTCTCAAAAGAGTTCAAAACTATGTCTGCTGCAAAGAGATTTGCATGGAATTTGATGAAGCAGAAAGAAATTAGGGGTTATTACCTAAAAAACAATAACTAAGCTTTTGAACCATACCCTAAAATTGTAAATGTTAGAATAGAGGATAAATGCACACCTATTAAGTTGATTAATGTTAATCCTATCGCGCCTGATAAAAGCACTGGGTTTGAGATTCCAATTCCAATCCCTATCGTTACGGCGGGTGGGATTAATGCGACGGCAATTGCGACTCCGCTGAACTCTCCAAGGTTTCTTGTTGCCACACTCAATGCACCTGCCGCTCCGGAGAATATAGCTATACCTACGTCAAAGAATGAAATTATACTCCTTCCAACTAAAAGAGGGTTTAATTTCATTACATTCACTACTTCGGCAATTATCATTCCCCAAAATATAGCTAATAAAATGCCCCAAATTTCTGATGAAATAGTTTTAGAGACTTTTCTGAAATTGCTGTTAAGCATATAATAACTGCTTCCTATTATAGGGTATAATATTGGTGCTATAAGCATTCCTCCAATCACAACAATAATGTTGTTTCCAATCAAACCAAGCGCGATTATAATTGCTGATAGAGAGATAAAAGATACATACACCCAATTTAGCGAAGAACCTTTTTTTATGTCCGCCTCTATTTCCTCATCTGAAATTGTAGGTGCCAGTTCCTTTTTTCTTCGAGACGGCACGGATGCCTTGACATCGACAATTGTAATTGCGTTTTCGAAAGATTTTCCAAAACCAGAATCTTCAAGCTCTCCAAGAAGAGGTCCTGTTTCTTGGTCAGTGGATATAATCTCAAATTTGTACATTTTTTTGCCGGTTGAAACAAAGTCATAGGAAACAATTTTCTTTTTTTTGAGTATATCAAGAACAAGTTTCTTCTCTTTTGCACTTCTTGCTATAACTTTAATTAATTTCATATATAAACTAAACGAATGGTTTATATTTAAGTTTTTAGTTAGTTATTCAGAGGTGATATAATGAAGAGATTAATATTACTAGGTGTGTTGGCAGTTTTGATAGTGAGTGTGTCATTCGCAGCAACAGAGCCACAGCCAACAATATTGCCAGTGCCATCTCAGAATGTTTCATTGCCAACAGTAACGTATGCTCCTGATACACCCATGTATGGTTTGGAGAGATTTATGGAAAACCTGAGACTTTGGATTACATTTGATGATGCATCCAAAGACAATTTGAGGTTGCATTATGCAGAAATGAGGTTGGCAGAAGCCAAGTTGATGGCTGAAAAGAACAAGACGGATTATGCGTCAAAGCTTTTGAATGAGTATGCGAATGAGATTAATCAAACCGCGCAGAATGTGAGGAATAAATACACATCTTGCGTTTCGCTTCAGATGCAAAAATGTAATCAAACAAATATTGCGGATAGATGTAGTTCGATTGGGTTGTCAGAAGAAAAATGTGCTAATTTGTCAAATGTGTGCAACACATATGCGGAAGTTAGATGTGGAAAGTGGGCTAATTTGACAGAAAAGGTGGCAAACGCGACAAGCAAACATATATTTGTGCTTGAAGAGGTTTTGCAAAAAGTTCCGGAGCAAGCTAAGCCTGCAATACAGCATGCTATTGAAGTTTCACGTAAGGGACATGACAAAGTGGTTGCACAAATGGACAAAATTCAATCTATCAGAGAAGAAATGAGTGGGGTAAGAGAAAATATGAGAGAAAAGCTACAGCAACACATTAACCAAACAATGAATCAAACAATGAATCAAACAATGAATCAAACAATGCATGAAGCACAAAATGTATCAAATAATGTGAGTCAAGGATATATGAATCAAACGAACCAAAATGTCAGCTTACCACCACATGAACACCCACATGACTTGATAAACTAATTTTTATTTTTTTATTCAATTTTTACATCTATGTTAAAATGTTCTTTTATCAAGTGGGTTATATTGTATTTTAAATCCTCAAGCTCCTCTTCTTTTTGTTCTAATCTATTATTAATTTCTGGGATTTCATTTTCCAATTTTTTAATCCAATGATTTGAAACCTTAAGTGTTTCAATCAAATTTTCATATTCATTTAAGTTGATATTTTCATAATCATGAATTAATTTCTCTTTTTCATCTTCCAAATTGCTAATCACTTCTTCCCAACTGGATAATTCTTTAGGGATATTTGTTAAGTTATTAATGATTCTTAGTTTTGTTTTTTCATCAAATTTTATTTTGTCTTCTTCTAACAATTTTTTAATATCTGGAAGAAATTCACCAAGCCTGTTTTCATCTTTTAATGTGTCAATTGGGTATTCTATCAATCTTTTTATATAATTCAATTTTTCTTTCTCAATGAAACCACCATAAAAATGCAAATACTTCTTTAGAGCTTTTATAATAAAATTTAGTTTTCCCTGTAATGTTAGATTTATGTTGTTCTCTTCATCATTCATCTTTTTAATTTCTTTTTTTAATTCGTTTTTTCTCTTGAAAGATTCAGTAGCCTCTATTCTTTTAATTTTTTCTTTGATTTTGACTTGATTTTCCTTTAAATCTTTAAGTTCCTTTTCTTTTTCTAATAATTTTTCCTTTGATTTCTTAATTTGGGCCATGAGTTCTTTTATTTTCTCGCTGGACTCTTTTAGTTCATTTATGGAATTTATTTTATCAGCATTTTCATTGAATATTAAATCTAATTTTTGTATGATATTAGACAAGGAAATTGCGGCATTTTCAAGCCAGCCCCTTTCTTTTTTGAATCCTATTTTGATTAATTCTCCTTTTTTTAAGATAACATCTTTCAATTCACTAAGCAATTTTTGTGCTTTTTCTTTGAGAGCCGCGAATTCATTCCAATTGTTTACTGTACCAATCTCTGTGTGCCTAAATAAATAATCAAGTTTGTCAGATGTGTAATCCCTTGCGCTTAGCACTTTTCTTTTTATGTTTATATCCATTTCAGATTCAATTTTTTCTTTTTTTAATTCTTGAGCGGTTTCTTTTAAATCAGAGAGTGTATCCTTTAGTTGATTGGTTAGTTTGGTTGATTCTTTAGAATATTCATTGAAGGATTTGTTCTCTAATTCGTCGATTAATTTGTTTATACTATCGAGGGTTATTTCTTTTTTTTCGACTTTTTTCTCTTTTTTGAATAAGTTTGAAAATAGTTTGAACATACCCACTTATATTTGCGAATCCTTTATTTAATTTACTTTGTCTACATTTTGGCCACACTAATGGGTAAATAGGTAATTAGAAAGTCCAAGGGTACTTGTTGAGAAATTGATTAAATTTTTAAATTAAAAATATCTCCGGCGTTTTTTAGGATTTGTTTTCTCACTTCTTCAACGTCCATTTTCTTTATTTCCGCGATTTTTTCAATTACGAGAGGAATATTTCGTGGGTCATTTCTATCTCTTGTAGGACCCATATATGGTGCGTCTGTTTCAGTTAATAAATATTCTATTGGAATTTCTTTAGCAAGTTTTTGGCGGGCTTTGTTTATGATAATGTTTGGAGGTATTGAAATGTAAAATCCTTCCGCGGCGGCAAGTTTCCCGAGTTTTGTTTTACCGCCAAATGAGTGTAATATTGTTGGGGTATGCACCATTTTGGATAAGATTGCTATTGTTTCAGCTTCCGCGGCTCTTGTGTGAACATTTAGTGGGAGCCTTAACTTATTAGCGAGCCATATTATTTCTTTGAACCTTTCGATTTCAAGCTGTCTTTTCACATCATCCTGTATCCAATAAAAATCAAGTCCAACTTCGCCAATTCCAACAATTTTGTCCTTGTTGTTTTCGATGAATTTAAGCTCGTCAAAGAATTCCTTGTCGCTCATTTCCGTGGTTTGAATTGGGTATACCCCAAGGTTGATATTCACATTTTTATATTTGAGTAATTTTAACGAATCCTTGTTTGATTCCTTTGTTCCACCACAATTTATGACAAAGATGCCCATTTTCTCGCATTCTTTTAGAATTTTATCTCTATCCTTGTCAAATATTTTTTCGCTCATGTGGGAATGCACATCTATATACTTGATTTTCATTTTTTAATCACGTAAAATATCTCATTTTGAAAATTTAAAGTTTTTACTTCATAGCCAAGTCTTTCGCACATTTTTAAAACCCATTCTCTGTTCGCCTTTTTCATCTCTTTTTGTCCTATCGTTTTTTTCGAAAAACTTACAACAACCCGTTTGGACGGAACATTTTTTATCAATTGTTCCCCAACTTTCTTGCTTTTTATAATGGAAGTATCGAGAAACTTGAATAGAAACACGACGTCAAAATTCGGGAAATTTTCAAATAAATCCCTCTTTTTTATTTCCAGTAAATCCATTATTTTTGCTTGCCCATCTATACCCTCTTTTTTGAAAAATTTGTTAATTAGTTTAGCGTCTTCCTTTGAGATATCAACTGCTAAGTATTTAATTTTTTTGAGTCCCATATACTTGAAAGAGAATGGGTTCATGCCGCATGCCAAATCCAAGATTGACTTTGGCTTGCCAGTGATTTTCCATATCTCTTTGTATAATTTAGGGTAGATATTTATTCTTTCTTTCGTAGATAAGTGACTTTTCAGGATAGAATCATAATCTCCTTTGTTTAAAAGTTCTTCACGTTTCTCAAAATTTTCTTTTGCATACACTCCATAAACTTTCCGCAGCTCAGCCCTTATCCTTTTGATAAATTCTTTATATCTTGAAGAGCGATTTAATGTTTTAGATTCATGATTTTCGAAGAATTTTTTTAATTTTGAGTCTGACGAGAGGTGTGATTTAATTGTTTTTTTGATAAATTCACAGCTAATTGCTGAAAGCTCCTTCTTCTTTTTGACATCAGTTGCTATTTTGTCAATTAAATCCATGATGACTTAAAATAAAAGAAAAGAGAAAAATCTTACTATTTCCCTAGAACGATTTCAATCGTAGAGATTCTTACTTTTTTTCCGTCTTCGCCTGTGAACTCTTCTGAATTTATCCTTATGTCTTTCAAGTTCACGTCTTGGACGAACCTGTTCCTTACAACTTCTGCTATGTCTACTGCTCTGCTTATATACTTTCCTCGTGCTTTAATTGTTACTTCTTTTACACCGGAGTTAAATTGCATCACAACTCCAGTTACATAGTTCATAAAGGGTTTTTTACCAACAAAAACAACACTGCTACTTTCTTCAGCCATTCTAACGCACCTCCGTTTCCTTGCTTTGTTTTACTAAATGAACGATAGCCCCAGCAATTTTGTTTCTCAACTGTTTTGATGGAATGTCTACTACACTATCTAAAATTTTCTTATTTTTCTCAAAATCAGAAGAAAGTTTATCCGAGTGTTCTTCGAACAATTCTCCTGATTTCCTTTTTATAAACGTGGTTCTAATTCTTCCCATTGTATTTTCCTTAACTTTTGCCCTTTTTAAATCTTTTCTTAGTACCTCAGAGTAAGATTATTAAATCATAAACTGCTAAAATTTATCATGGTTTATGGTGAAATAATATTGGGTGTGGCGTTAATTCTAACATTTGTTGTAGCATATATACACTTTCCTTTGTTTAGGGTAGGAATTTATTTGTTATTATTGCTAATTATAATTGGAACATTCTTCAAATTTTTCATTAAAAAATACAACCAAAATGAGAGGGCAATAATTTTTAGAATGGGCAAGTTTAATCGTATAGCAGGTCCTGGATGGGCGTTAGTAATACCATTTTTCGAAAAAGAATTTGCGAAGGTTGATGTTCGTACAAAAATGATCAACATTGATGTTCCCGTTGCATTTACAAAAGATGACTTACGATTAAAACTAAGCGGTGTTGTATACTACAAAATTGTTGATCCTAACAAGGCAATTTTGAAAATTGACAATTATATGCAGGGATTAATGGATTTGATAACTTCTCAAATAAGGAATATTATTGCGTCAATGAGTATGAGAGAGGTATTCGGTAGCCTCCCTAAGTTGAATAATATACTAGCTGATGCAATAAGGCATGCGACTTGGAAATGGGGCATCGACGTTCCGATGGTACAGCTTAAAGGTGTAATGCCACCTGAGGAGATTGCGGTTGCTATGCAACAAAAAGAAATTGCGTCACAGTTTATGCAGGCTCAGAAGTTTAGAGCTGAAGCCCGTAAGGTTGTTATAAATGCGATTGGAGATGCAGCTAAGAATTTAGATGATAGAGCGATAATGTACTTGTATATAAAAGCAATAGAAGATATAAGCAAGGGTTCAGGGACAAAGCTGATATTCCCCGCACAATTCATGAATGTAATGAAAAAAGGATTTGGTGTCGGAAGCGGATTAAGCGCTGCGGGTATAGATATGAACAATGCTGTTGAGGCAATAAAACAAAAAATAACTTCGGGTTGATTATGAAAAAGACATTCCTCTTTTTATTTATGTGTTTAATTGTGTTTTCTTTAGCTGAAGCCCGTTCCCTTGACATTTCAATTGATAAAAATGAAGTTTCGGCAAATTCTGAGATAACAATAAGTTACAATATTCAGTTCGATGAAGTTCAGTCATTTAGCTACAAGGTTGGTGTAAAAGGTAACAATGTCGACGTTGTCCTTTTGGATAGAAATGTAACAAGTGATAGCGAATCAGGACAAATCACTTGGAATACTAAAAACTATCCAGCAGGCGAATATGAAGCATATGTATTTATATCTCCTTCCACATACTGGCCGTCAAGCAAATTTAACATATTGCCTTACATGGACTTCAACATAAGTGAAACGGCTTTAGATGTGTTTGTTTATGGAAAAAGTGCTACAAATTCAATAAAAATTGACAACACAGGAAATGTCCCTATTTTTGTTTCAATATCTCCTAGAGGTTTGAAGTCAGAGGCATCAATTGTGCCTTTAACCATGAATTTAAGTGTTAACCATTCTTCAAGCGTGTTGTTATCAATAGAAAAGCCAGAGAATAACTACAATGCCACTCTTACGTTTGATATAAGTTGGGAGAATATGTCCCACACGGTTGAAATTCCAATGGAAGTGTATAATCCGCATGTTAATATAACTGCAAAGAACTTAACTATTGAAAAGACAAATGAATCACAAATTGTTAAAGGGACAATTTTCAATAATGGAAATGTCCCTCGTGATTTAACTTTAGTATTCCATCTTTCTTCCGGGGACAAGCAGGCAAAATTAAAATTAAGTCCGAATAAAAGTTTTGAATTAAATAATACATTTCCATTGAATGAAAGCGTAAAAAGTTTGGAAATAAAATATATTGGCAGCGACGGAAAAGAAAAATCAATTGTCAAGAATTTTGGATTGGTTTCATCATTAAACTTTATACCAAATAAAAGAGCATTGTACTACCTTGGTGGGTTAGTTTTGATTGTATTAATAGTATATATTTTGCTTAAACTCAGAAAGAAAAGATTTTCAAACGAGAAAATAGATTTAAAAAAACTAAATAGAACGCTTGGGAGATAAGATGGTTGATTGGTATAAAGAATTTGGCTACGGCAAGTATACATTTACTTTAGTTGAAATTAGGGATTTGACAATCTCATCATTGTTACTGGGATTCCTCTTTTCAATAGCCCTTGGCGTGTTTAGATATTCTCATCCTATTGATGCTTTAATCAATTTTTTAATTGCGCTCGCGATTGTTGCACCTACGTTAGTATTACACGAGCTTGCTCACAAGTTTATGGCTCAGAAGTATGACTGCAAAGCGGCGTATGTTCTTTGGCCAACTGGGGCAGTAACATCTCTATTACTCACCCTTTTGACTGGAGGGAGGTTCATATTCGCTGCGCTGGGTGCGGTTATGATAGACCCTTCATATTCAATTAGATTGGGATATAGATATGTTGGGTTATCCAGCGAAGAGACAGGAAAAATTTCAATAGCGGGTCCACTTACAAACATTGGGCTGGCGCTTTTGGGATTTTTGTTTATTCCATTGAATCCAACGATATTTTACACATTCACACAAATTAACTTGATAATTGCTTTGTTCAACTTGATACCATTCCCACCATTGGATGGTGTAAAAATATTTTCATGGAGTAGGATAATTTGGGGTGGTACTTTTACAACTGCGTTGATATTATATTTCCTTCCACCAATAATCGGAATCTTATTTTCGATACTGCTTGCCTTGCTGGTGGGTGCGTTGATATTCTTAATAACATGGTTAATTTCGCCATGGAAGCACCCAAAGATAGAGCATATTTTTTAGCTACAAAAACATTTAAATAGAAAAAGTTAGTTAAAAAGTTATACGGAGGTAGGAAAATGGTCACGAAAGGCGAAAGAGTTCAATCTAAAGATATACTAGGCAGGACTGTTGTTAGCAAGGCAGGAAAGAAATTTGGAGAAGTAGGAGATTTAATATTTGAATCAAAAACGGGCGAGTTGATATATGTAGTTCTCAAAAATCCAACACCATATGCAATGAGCTTCGATTTGGAAAGGGATGAAAGGGGAAATATAAAAATTCCATTCTCATCTGTCGTTGCGGTCGGTGACTATGTTGTCGTAGCCGAAGAAGACATCATTTAATTTTTTTATTATTCTTGATTTCCTTTTTCTGAAAAAATATATAAACAATCCCCATTTAGAATAATTAACAACTAAAAGGAGGTAAACTAAATGGCAAAAACAAATGATAGCAACATTTGGATGATTTCTATGACTGTTATAGCAATCGTCGCAATTGTCGCAGTATTCGGACTGGTAAAGATGACAGGGTACTCTATTTCATCAATAAGTGGTGAGGTACCAGCATATACAGGTGGACAGTCTTGGAGCCAAAGCTACAAATTAGAGCACGAGCTTTTGATAACCCAAATGCAAACTGAGAGAGAATTGAAGCAGCAATACGGAGATGACATACAAATTGCTTGGGTAAAATTCATATATGGTAACAAAGCAATGATTGGCGGAATCGTCCTTAACGCAGACGGAAGCTACAACACAGATGCAACAGAAGGATTAACAACTATACTTGGAATAAACGCACCAAATGAGGACATTCTTGTTATTGGTACAGGTGGATCATTTAGTGCATTTCAAGCAGTAAACGCAGCACAAGCAATGGGTGTAGATACAGATACAACAACGAGGTAATTCGCCTTCCTTTTTTTTCTTTTTTTAGAAAATTTTATAACTGCTCAGGAATAACTATTTCTCATGATTGAGAGAAAGGAATTTGGGGAACTTACTGACATACTTGAAAAAAGGGACAATTCTCTATTCCTTCAAGTAAACGGCGAGGAAGGAGCCGGAAAAACCTTCACTCTCGACGTTATTGGCGATTATCTTCGCAGCGAGGGCTATGTTGTATTAAACACAACCCCTTCAGTGGAAGAAGGGGGAACAATCAAGAAGGCGTTTATGGGCTCGCTTGAGGAGATTGTCAGGTCTGATTTTGAGATAATGGATATGATGTTTATACATCATAATGGTGTTCTAATGGCTAACAAGAATCTTTCAATGGACGTTGACAGCGACATCGCCGCGTCGATGCTTGATGCTGTCCAAAATTTTCTTAAAGACACATTCGGCGGCGACATTGACTCATCACCTAACGAGTCCTATAATATATTGAGTTTTGAGGACAATATCATTGCGGTTCATTCTGTCAAAAATTTTGGAACTTTTGCGGTATTGCTTCGCGGAAAGATGCCGGATAATATGATTGTATATATGAAAAGAGTTGTCGATAAAATAAAAACTGACTTTGGAGATGTTGTCGAAAAATGGAGAGGATTTGAAACAGATGAAGTTAGAAAAATACCCGAGTTATTCAAGCCTGTTGAGGAGCTTTCGGAGAGAAAGAAGGATGTTGGTTTTGTAGAAAAAGAATATATGTTCATTAATAGGTTCCTGCGGAAATTTTCGGAAGTTATTGAAGGCAACTCAAAAATCGCAATTTTGGCTGACGATTTTGACAAAGCGGATTATCTATCAAGAAACCTTTTAGATTTGCTGTCAAGAATATATAGCGACAAGAATCTTGCGATTGTCGTTTCCTCGCAGTCGCCCGTTGATTTGAAGAATTATACTTCATTCAAGCTTGGAAGTTTCAATCTTGAAGAAACGAAAAGCTTGATTAATTCAAGGTTTGCGCTTAAGAAGCCACCTGAAGAGTTTGTCAATTATCTTTACGAAAAGACAAATGGCAATCCTCTGATTATATCAGAGAACCTTGACAAGCTCCTTGATGATAAATTTGATTTTTGGAACTACAAAGAACTCCCCGAATTGATTGAGGATTTTGAGTCGCTTGTGGAATACAAAATTTCAAAGTTAAGCGATGAAGAAAAAGAGTTCCTTTCCTATTTGTCTTTGCTCGGCGAGTTCGGAATACCAACTAAGTATGTTGACAAGTCACAACTTGGCACATTATCTTCACTTAAGGAGAAAGGTTATTTGTCAGTAGATGAGGAAATATCTTTTGCTTATTCTCATATGGCGGACGCTCTTCGCAGCAAGGCAGATGTTGACAAATACTTAATCGCCGCTGAAAATCTTGAAAAGGACAAAAAATACAACCAGTCCCTCTCACTTCGGATGTCATACTTGAAGAAAACAAAAGACAAGTCCCAGATTAATGTTGTAATGAAAAAGCTCTCAAGTTGGATAAGTAACATGCAAAATGACAAAATCCCGACAGAAAATCCGTTTCCTATTATCGAGGAACTTCTCGAATTTCCGGGGATGAAAGATTCGTCAGAGCTTCTAAAGATAATCGACGAGTCATTGTTTGCCCTGCCGAACATGGGAAATCTTGACGAGCAGGATAAGATATTTTTGGAGGTAATGGACTTTGCGGAGCGCCTCGGCTTCGGAGACATTTTCGCCCGTGCTGGATATAAATATATACGCGTCAAATATAAGAAAAAGAAGTTCAAAGAGTCCCTTTCATTAATTGAGGAATTTTCAAAGAAATGGGATGAGATGGGAGTTTCCGAGATAATGTACGAGCGTCTAGAAAACACGAAGATAGGTGTGGAAAAAGAAATAGCAAAAGAAAACAAAGACATAAACTCTCTTAAGAAACTTGTGGACAAAGTTAAAGGAAGGATAAGCGAGAGGGAAGAAACATACACCTCTGGAGAAAAAGTGGAAATTTTGGCTGAGTTGTTTAGCGGAGGTATGTCCGCGTACTCTTGGATTGGCAAGCTCGGAAAGGAAAAAGTTGCGGAGCTATTTGGAAGCTTTGAGGCTTATGAAAATGAAGTTAATGAATTCACGGATAGACTTAGAAAGTTTGTGGACAAAGTTGGAGATAATGAGATAAGGGCATCCATGCTTCGCCTGGTGGCTTATTACAACATTGAAGTAAAAGATGACCCGGAAACAGCGTACCAGCTGCTAAAGGAAGCCGAAAGATATACAAATTTAAATGACTTGAACGCCGCTTTTGTCAACGCGCCGTTTGTCGCATACGCCGCCTGGAAGACCGGGCGTTTCGACGAGGCAGTAGAGGAATACCAAAAATGGCACAACATAATGGTCGCGTTTGGCAATCATGAGGCAGATTACCTGTGGCAGAACAAGATTATGGCTGATTATTTGAAGTTGCTGAATGAGACGGCGGAGTTTGTCAAAACCGCGGGCAATGGCGCAGTTTCAAGTTTGGTGGATGATATGAAGTATATAACCAAAGCGTATGATAATGTTTTTGATGAAATTTATAAGGAAACAAAGATGCGGCTCGAACCGCAGTTAGAATAAAAATAAAGAATTATTAGTCATTGTCAGTCTCTATATCCTGCTCTAGTCTATATTTCCCTTGTGCGCCTTCTTCATATTCTATACAGTCGTCGCAGAGCAACCTGTTTTTGTCACCGCAGTTCTCACAGAATCGCGCGCCGCAGGCTTTGCATTTGTAAACAACCTTCACTTTCTTGCCACAAAGTTCGCATACTGGCATTTAAACCACCCAAATGTAATTCATATTAGTTAGATACTCTGTTTTATAAGCTTTTCTTTTAGAGAATTTTGAGCAAATCTGAAAATCGTTTTAGAATATAATCTGGTTTTATTCTAGGCTTTGGATGTTTTCTTTCAAATCCAATCGCATACTCTTTCGGCTCGCCGTATTTCGCCAGCGCCGACACTATTCCCAACTTCTTGGCGCCTATGATATCCTTTTCAATGGAGTCTCCAACCATAAGCACTTCGTTTGGGTTTAATTTGAGCTTTTTGAGCGCCACCTTGAACGGGAGTTTGCTCGGCTTTTTTTCAGTGTCTTCCGCGGAGATGACTATGTCAAAAAAGTGCTGCAACTTTGTGTCGCAGAGGCGTGTCCATATCTGTATCCTCGGCGCGTCGCTTATTATTCCTAATTTATATCCTCTTTTTATCAACTTAATTAATGTTGGGAACACTTCAGGGTAAGGGTCAAGGTGGGCGCTTTTTATCTTCCTGTAGGCACTTATGCCCGCCGCGAGAATTTTGTAATCAACTTTTCCAATTAGCTCCTTTAGGGCATCATTGAAAATTTTTTGATACTCAACTCCCTTTTCCCTGTAAATTCTATCGATTGTTTTCATTATTTTGCTTCGCGGGACGTTTAGCCCAGCATCTATCATCGCCGCCACGGATGCTTCTATTGACATTTGCTTTAGCTTCCTTAAATCTATCAACGTGTTGTCCAAATCAAACAAAACTGCTTTTATCATTTTAATCCGACTTTTGTGCTTCCATCATAGCGATGAATGCCGGCAATCTGACTCCAAGCCATTCAAGAACTTTTATGGCGAGTGTGATTTGTTCTGTCGTTTCCCATTTGCCTTCTTTCTTTTCAACCCTTTCGAGCCTTATGCTTTTGGGCCATACAGTGACTTTTATTCCTTTTCCTTCACCTAATGTCACATAGTCAGACCTAATTGGATTTACCATCTTTATCACCCCTAAATTTCCTTCGGTTTCGGCGGTATCGCGGTTGGTGTTTCTCCGCCGTGCCATGAGAACCTCGGGCGCATCTGCACGGAGTACAGGCGCTCTTGGTTTTGGTCGAGAATTAACGCGCATCCTTTGACTCTCGGAAGTTGATTGAGCGATTCTGATAAAGTTGTGGTCATAAAGGACTGCATGATTGTGTTTAGTGCTTGGATATCCATCTTTGAAGTTACCCTATGGGCTATGACAATGTCGCACTGCGACAAGACATCTGTATTCATCTTTCCGGGCTGCTGCGTCGCAACCACAAGAGATATACCCGGCTGTCTTCCTTCACGAATTAACTGCAACAGCGGACCCGTCGCCAACGTCTTCCCAGTTTGCGGAAGGAATTCATGAACTTCGTCTATGAAGAACCATACCATTGGGACTTTTTTCTTTTTGACTTCTCTCTTTCTGAAATATGCTATTCCCTTTTCTATTTCTTCTTTCTCTTCGAGGCGGCTTGCCATTTCTCTTTCTTCCAATATCTTTTTTGCGAAGAGTGAGATTACGAGGGAACGGATTGAAAACGCCCCGTAAACGTGGGTGTAAACAGAAATGTCAAGAACGGATGCAATTCCACCTTGGATAATATTATCCAATGGCGTTCCCTCTTTCGCGAAGAGTCCCCACCCTTTTATAGCCTCAAATCTTGACATAACCGATGACTTTGTTTTTTGAGTTGCCTCATCATCCTTTTCAACAGCGTTAATTATTTCGTTGATATCATATTTGGCTCCAGTTTTTTTCAGATTTGTAATAACTCGACTTATGAGCACTCCGTCTTCGTCTGTTGGTTTGACGCCAAGAGTTAAACACCATTCTAGCGGGCCTATTTCTGATGTGGTTAAATAAAATTTTTCATCGACAGGAATTCCTTTTTCTTCGAGCTCCTCGAACTTTCCACCTGGAACAAAAAGCTTGACATTGTCAAGTCCCTTTGGTTCAAGTCCCCATTTGTGGAGTAACGCTTCATCTCTGTAGTTTGGATATTTCATTGTCCAAAATATCCCCATAGTATCAAGGAAAAGCATGGCAATGTTTTGGGAAACTTCTTTAGGTAAAAAAGAGATTACGCTTTCGGCGATTTGTGCCATAGTGTATGACTTACCCTCACCACGCTTGCCGGTAACAAGTATGACATGAGGACGTATTACATCAAGCAAAACTTTATTTGCTAGAGACATGGTATCTCCCATTCGCACATATTGCTTGCCTATGAAGACAGCACCTTCAGTTCCATATTTTTTAAAATCCGACTCGCTTCGCCCGATTATTATCTCTGGCATATATTTTTAAAAACCCCTTTTGTTTATAATACTTATTGGTGCCAGGGTGGCGGAACCCGGAAATCTTTTCTTCCCGAAGAAAAGCTTTACCAAAATAAGGGAAGATGGATTGGGGAATCAACGCGCTCGCCTCGAGAAGCCTTTCTCTTTCGAAAAGAGAAACGCTTGCGAAAGAGAAACTTGGGTGAGCGGGTGCCCGCAAGGGCATGCAGGTTCGAACTGCCCTTTCTTTCCAGAAAGAAAGCGCAAGTTGCGGAAAGAAAGCGTACGAAATTCCTGCCCCTGGCGCTTTTTTCTAATCCAATTTTGCCGATGCCTTTCCTGCCGAGAATTAAAACACTTTGCCTGTGTTTTATGTGCTCCTGAATTTTTTCCAGCTCATCTTCCCGCCCAATCATACTCTGCGAAGAAAAAGAGGATTAATAAGGAATGGGAGCTAAGCTAGTCCACCACCATAATTGTTACGTGGGAAGAACCAATAAATTGCCAAAATGATAGTCACAATAGCAGCGATATCGGGTGGCGATGTAACAAACTGTATTAATAAAGGTATAACACCAAAAGTGTTATCGTTTACTTCTTTAACCGTTGGGTCATTACTCTTATTAAATTCATTGTAAAGCGCTGTTGATAAAATGAGTATTATTAAAAGTATAATTACTCCATCGGTGTTCCAATTTTTGATATTAACTCTTCTTTTTCATTTTTGTAACTTATGGACACAAGATTTAGCATCCATAATTTTGAGTTTTCTTTTTACTGCCTTTTCTATATTAGTTATTACTTCTCTAAGTGGGATTTTTGTTCCTCTAAATTTGTCGTAAGTTACGAATATACCCTCTTGATATTCTTTTATGAACCCTAAAAATAAGGCAATATGTCTTTTGTCTTTTACATCAAACAGAACGTTAGTGAGTATATCCAGAACTTTATTCCTTATTACTTTATCATCCATTCCATAGTCGATTAAAATTGTATTTGCTTTCCATACATTAACATATCTTCTCATTTTCGCTTTTATGTCAATTATCTCGTCTATTCCTCTATCATCAATTATATGTTTCAGAAGAGATAAGTGTTTCTTTTCCTCAGTTGTTTCGGCAAGGTCTTCAAGTTTTACTTCTCCCCTAACATTTACATACTTATCTATTAATTCTTCTAAGGTTGATATTATATTCTTAGCTTCTGAATTTACTGTTGAGGTGATCGTGAAATTCTCATTGTTATCAGATTTGATAATAATTTCGAGTAGTTTATGGGAGTTTGTGTGACTTAATACGCTATTTAAAATTATATTAGTGTCGAAAGAAAAAACTTCGTTTCCCACATACATTACCTCTATATAGCTAACTCTAAAAAATTGTCTATCTCTTTATTTACAGAGGTAGCTATTTTTTTATTGTAGTGGCTTAATCCGAACAATCTTATTAGTAGTATAGACAATGCGGCCATGAGAAGTAATTTTTTTCTTGGGGTGAACTCTTTTAAATTAATGTTTTTCATAGTTTCTACAATTGTTGTGACTACCTCTCTTTTTTTGAGAGTAAGTTTATTTACTTCTGGGGGTATATCTTTGTTGAATTTTAAGCTATCTCTGTAACTTGTGAGTTTTGTAATCTGTTCTTTTATTGTTTCATCGCTGTTTTTACCAATTAAGGTTAGTATTTGGATTGCATCTCTACTGTCTTTGTTCCAGATACCTTTAATTTTTTGCACTAAATACCATTTCCATATTATCCCTGCTATTTTCCTTACATATTCTTCAGGGGTTATTGGCTTTTCTTTATTGGCTAGTGCGTTTGCTAGGTTCATTGTTTTATCGAATAGTTTATTTAACTCCAAGTTATTATTGGGTGTCCCGAGTATGTCTTCGGAAATGTATTTTGGTGGTATAACTAACTCTATGGAATTTAATTTGTTTGGAAAATATACATACATACATATATCTACAATTAAGCCATTTAAAAACTTTACTTACTAAACTATGAAAACCGCCAAGCTCGCAAGCGAAAAGAGTAACTCAATCCACCCGCCGGTAATTAGCGGTCCGCCGAGGATTACAAAATTTTTCTTTGAAGGATAAAAAAGAGGGACACCTGTATACGTTAGCATGTCTTCTATTAAGTGTGAGCCATAGCCGAGCAAGGCAAGGAAATACAAACCTTGATTTATAGCAAGAGGCGAAGTAACCAAAAGCATGAAAAGCAAAGAGTGGGTCACATTCCTGTGTCCGAACTTTGAGTATAGATGTTCTGAAAAAGGTTTGGCGATTTTCCCAAGCCCCGAGTAAGGCATGTCAATATCGGGGAGCATGGCGTAGAAAACCAGCACGAAGATTTTCAAATAATCTTTCACCGAAACCAAGCCAAGCGACTTAGCCAGGGCAAGCGAGATCAAGGCGTGAGTAACTCCAAGCATACCTTACTTTTTCTTGCATTCCTAATAAGGACTCTTTTGCTTTCTAAGTCGGTGGTGCAAATGGTTAGGTACAGCTTAAAGGAAATCCGGAAAAGAGAACTTGAGGAGCTCAAATATCTTGAAAAGTGGTATTTTGTAATGAGCGGGCTTCACAACAAAATCTGGATGAGTAACCCGCATAACAAGGAGAGGATAAAGAGATTGAAGGAGTTGAGGAAGAAATACTTAATGGATATTATTACTGGGAAGGCGAAGAAGGAAAAGTATCTCGCGCTTTACAAGTGAGGTTGTTATTTATTTTCAATATTGAAAAAAATTCGAGGTGGTAAAATGGACTTCAAGGCATTCATTCAGCTGGAATTCCAAAACGGAAACAAATTCCGCTGGGCAATCCCTGAGAAATACGCCTGGAAGATTTTTCTTGAGAGGTGGACGCAATACCAAAAACAAAGCAATTCGCGAGACAAAGAAGAGGAAGACAACCCATTTAAGAAGATGATTAGGGATTTGAGAGAGTGAGCTTCTTATAATTGCTTAGTGATAACCTTATAAAAAATAGATTTATAGAAATATTCATGGTTAATAGGAACGTATCTGATGTATTGTATCCACCGGTAGTAATAGCACATATAAATGGAACAATGGAGAACTATTTTCGGTGGAGGGTGAAAAACAAGAAGGAAGTTCAAATACATTACTCTTCACAACCAAATGGTTATCCACATTTAGGAACGATGACTGGATTGATGACAGCTTTTGCAATAGGTGAATTTATTAAGGAACATTTTGATCTACCCTCGCGGATTCTTTTTGAACAGTTAGAGAACGCTCCGGGATATAAAATAGAACGAGGCGGAATTACATATCAATTGATGCTTCTTGATACACCTATGAGGGATACAAACAAATTAGATAGTTATATGGATTCCTTCGTTGATCTTATGAGCTGGCTAAGCGGGGAGACAGGTATAGAATATACAATAATGTCTTATAAAGATTTTCAGGAAAAACCTTTTGTTAGATCATCTTTATTAGAAATTATGAACCGTGCAGAAGAGTTTATCCCTATTTTGAATCCAAAAGAGGGTAAGCTTAAGATACGATTTCCATGTAATGAGTGTAGGTATATGGATGAAGATTGTGAGACGCTGAAGATAGAAGAACTTAGGGACAATTACGCGCGGTTAAGTATGAAATGTTTTACCCATGGCACATATGAGATAGAGATAACACCCGACAATAAAGAGTTTGTTGATTTTAATACACCTATAAGAAATGCAATAAAGGAAAGATACTTTGTTGAGGAGGCGAAGAAAGCAAATGCGTTAAATCTAATGGTGGATGGTGCTGATTGGGTTGGGATGGGTGAATTAATGAATCATGTTTTAGGATTATGGGGATATGGAATAGAAGACCTTCCAACGAGGATATATACTCCATTAATTGAAGATTGGTCGGGGGCCAAATTTTCTAAAAGTGTTTATGTAAAAGAAGGGGTTTATGATTACATTCCACCATATTTAATGACCTACCCCGAACTTGTAAATAAATATGGGGAAGATGGACTGACGATATTACTTGATGAAACTCGTGAGTGGGCGAGGGATCCAAAAAAGCTTTTTAGGAATTATACTGTTGAATATTTCAAAGCGTTATTCAGTGAGAAATTGAGTAATTAAAATGGTAATACACGAAATGCATCTTGCCGATGAACCATTTCAATGGATAAAGTCCGGTAAAAAAATAGTGGAAGTTCGGCTTTTCGATGAAAAAAGAAGAAAGATAAATTTAGGTGATGAAATAATATTCAAGAGATTAAGTAGTGATGGTGAAATTAGAGTATATGTTAAAGGACTAGCTAGGTTTTCTAGTTTTAAAGATCTATTTTCCTTTATCCCGAAAAATTATCTTGCTCATGAATCTCTTACATTAGACGAGCAAATTGAGAGAATGCGTAAATACTATCCAGAAGAAAAGGAAAATGAAAACGGTGTGTTGGCAATCTTTTTTAAGGTGATAGAATGAAATGTTTGTCCATTAAACAACCATGGGTAGAACTAATCCTCCGAGGGAAAAAAACAGTAGAAATACGTACATGGAATACAAAGTTTAGAGGTTACTTTTTGATTCACGCTTCAAAGGGGGTAGATAGAGGGGCTATTAGCTTTTATAATTTTGATTTGGAGGATCTTACAAGAGGATACATCGTGGGGTATGCTGACTTAACTGATGTTAAGGTGTATAGGAATAGAAGTATGTTCTTGGAGGATAGAGAAAATCACCTCTCTTTATCGACCCCAAATAGATATCCTGTGTATGGCTTTGTCTTAGGGGACGTTCATCAGATTGATCCCGTAAAATATCTCGGTAGACTTGGATTTTTTAACGTGCCCGAAGATATCGTTAAATTAGATAAGTTTGGTAAATATAATAACCTTGACAATTATATGTGACCTAAAAGTTTTTTAAATGATATTTCGACAATTTCATTGGGTGAATAAATAACATATCCCTCCTCCTGGAGACACACAAAATAAACACCTGCTTCTTTTATCATTCTGTTGCATACTGTACATGTCGGAGATTCTATTGGGACTCGCTTTCCATGTTTTAACTTAACATGATACATTATCGCACTTTCTAAATCTTCTTTTGCATGTATTAGTGCCATTTGTTCAGCATGGATGGCATAACACCTTTCGACTAGAGAATTATCATGGATTTCTTCTCGAATGCATGGGTTACAATAACCATCTTTTACAAGATTTGGGTCTTCGGTCATTATTTTATTATAACCTTTTGATATAATCTTACCATCTTTAACTATAACAACACCAACTTGCGATTTTATGCATTTAGACCTTTTTGCTTCTTTTTCAGATTCATTCATCCATTTCTCAATTTCGGATATCTCTTCTACATCCTTTATCAGCTTCGGCATAAGTAGTGTAATTTCGGCTTATAGATATAAACATTTTGGTGGATTATTAAAAATCTTTATAAACCACCCGAACTCCTTATAAAGTTTTCTGTATTTATAAAGTAGGTGGTGCCTTTGAGAAAAACTATCTTCTCTGCCCCTCGGAATCAAGTTGAATTTATAGACAAATGTCCTGAATGCGGCTCGACAAAACTTTATTTTGACGACAAAAGATCCGAGCTGGTCTGCCGAAACTGCGGCTTTGTGATTAGCGAGGAAGTCCCAATTATAGAGGCTATGCACGGAAGCAAAGCCGTGAAAGTTCTTGTCAATCCAAAAAAGAAAAAGATGGCAGTCATACTCAACGGAATTCTTAAGACAAATGTGGAAAAAGCTATGGCTCCATTCTACGCCGAAATAAAAAAGATGGATCTAAAAAAGCAAGTCGAAGCTGGAGTCATAAAAATATGCAGGGAATGCGTTGAAAGGAAACTCACGAAGCGCGCCTCAAAGCTTGAGATACTCGCAGCTGCAACTTACATTGTCTCAAAGCGGCAGGGCATACCTGTCTTTTTTGACGATTTTGAGGAAACTTACGGAGTCAGCCGGGTGAAAGTTCTTCGCGCCTACAGGAAAATCTGCAGGGAGCTAAAGATACCTATGAAGCCTGTTGGGAATGTTGATTCTTACATCCTAAGAATAAGCTCCGACATGGGTTACAACGGACAGCTTGCGACTGTTGCTATGAAAGCAGCAAAGGCAAAGACAACTGACAACCCGATGATGCTCGCTGCGGCTTCAATTTATGTGGCTGCCGCGATTTTGAAGATACCTATGAACCAAAGGGATATTGCCAGATATGCCCACGTTTCTGAGCCAGCCCTCCGCGAAAATTTCCAAAAACTAATCGACAAAATTGATGTTGTCGAGCTGAAAAAGTTTGCTGAGAGGATTAGCGGGGATTAATCTTAGCGAGAGGATGTCGGTGATCATTTATAAATGAATTCGCAGGTTTCCCCACTCTTTAATCTATTAATACTCGTTTCTCTAGGATGCTCGCAAAATACTCAAACTTTAATTCGCAGGGTCGCCCTTTATATACAAGAATTGCTTATATGTTTATATGAAATTCTCAATTGAAGATAAATTTGGCAGGCTTTTTTATTCATTTAGGTTAGGGGAAATTGTGTTGATTTGTGCATCTAATACTTATGAAGGTAGGCCAACAAGGATTGTCGATTTAGAAAAAAGATTAAAAAGAGGTAATGTAACTTTGAAACATTCAACAATACAAGAACATTTGGAAAAACTTGTTAAGAATTCGCCAGTTGTTTCTCTTGAACTTTTAGAGAGTAAAAAAGTTGGTAGAGAAAGGCACCTGTATTTTGATATTTCTAAATTTATGGAATATCTTATGGAAAAGATGTCGCTTAGAGTTGAATATAATCTCTATGATATGTTGGAGATGGGAAAAATAAGTGAAAAGAAAGTAAAAACTACTCTTAATGATGTTCGTAGAAGGATACAAAAATTGTCTGAGAGTAATCTCTTGCAAATGATGGTTTTAAACTTCTTATGTAACTTACTTAAGGTGAGTTTTTATGTGGACATGTCTCTTTCATCTATACTCGACAATATAATAGATGGGCTAGCAGTTTTGAAATCACCTTCGCGCGATGCTCCAGAGGAAGCTAAGAAGATTTACAGATTAATCAGACCAATACAAAAGTATCTTGTTAGAAATGCCGCTTATGCAAACATATTCAATGAATTTGTTTCTAATTACAAAAAATAAGAGGTGATATAATGGAAGAAATAAAAGTTGTTTCGGGTATTGTGAGGCCTTTGCAAGATGGTAATCCTAACATAGTTTTGCTGGATGAGTATATCATGAAGCAACTTATGCTCAAAGATAGTGATGTAGTGAGTATTAGTAATCAAGATGGATCTATCTCAAAGTTTGTAGTAGTTAAATCATCAGGAGAAAATGGGCGAAGAGTATACATTGATTGGTTGTTGAGGCGAGAATTGAATGTTGGGATAAATGAAAAGGTTAGTATTGAAAGAAGAGATATATCTGCAGAGGCAAGAGAAGTAGTGCTTGCGTATGATGTTGATGATTTGGAACTAAGCATTCCACAGGAGCTAGCAAACAAAATGTTAAGAGATAGGATCGTTCAAGTGAATGAAAAAATAAAGGTCAATTTTCCGGTTTCTAAGGATATTCCTTCATTATTCTCTGATATAATTCGTAGTAATACCAAGATGCTTGATGAGGAAATGCCAAGAATTTACGACGTAGATTTTTTTGTAGTGAAAGTGGAACCAAATGGAATAGGGAGAGTCACGAAGGATACCAAAGTTACTTTCAAATACGATGCAACGGCGGGAGCAGAATCTGATATAGATTGGTATCTTTTAGATTCAAGTGGTTCACTAATCGCAAGAGCCTTGACAGAGGGTGTGTATCCATTTCTTTTTAAGGATTATGTATCTACTTCTCCCACGTCTGGAGATTTTAGAGTTATTGATGTGTTAAAAACATTACATGCCAATGGAGTATTATCTATGAAACATGTAAATGGCAAAAGGGTTTACTCTGTTGATGAGTCTAACTGGAGAAAGCTTTCTGAGGAAACAATTAAGGTTATACTGTCTTTATGCGAGTCATCATATATCGATAGAGCGGCAGTTAAGTTTTTTGAGAATTTACCCGAGTGCGGAGAGGTGAAGGATGAAGGGTCACATGATGTGGTTAAAGAGGATCCATTTTCCGTTGCAGAGAAAGAATTTGAGGAAAAGACGAGGGAATTAAGAAAAAGACTTGAAAAAATTAGCAAGGACAAAATATTTTTTGAGCTGTTAAGAACATATTTTACTCTATGGTATGATTCTATGTATAATCCAGTTATGAAATACGACGACCTTGTCATGTTATCTTTGAGGCAAATATGTGGGGTAGAGGTAAGCGAGTTCAAGAATGATGCATTTAAGGAAGTTTATGATACTCTCAGAGAATGTTGTAAATTCTTTCCAGAGCCGGGAAAGATAGACGACTGCATGGCTGACTTTTTCACGAAGGGATTGACATTGAGGTATAAAGATTTTGCAATTCATCAGGAGGAAATAGACAAAGAGAACTTCAAGGGCGAAGAAATAACCAACGATAAATTCAATAATGATGGTGGAATAATGATACTGTAAAAAAGGAGATGAGATTTTGGGTAAAAAGATTAGTTGGGAAAGAAAGTTGAACAAAGAGAATATTAGTGAGCTAATAAAGAATAAGAAGAAATTTCTCGAGTATGTTAAAAAGGGTGTGGAAACCTTTGGTGGGCCATCTGCTTATTTTTACTTTAAGGTTGTTGATACAGTAAAAAAAACAGAGTACGACACTGAAAAATACATTTCGTTGTTTTCTAATGAATACTTTATGGAATGTCTATATGCCACTCTTGCATCATGGGGTATGCATAGAATGGATAAATATACGAGAATGGCAGAGTTTGAGGATTTTAAAAGGTCAATTGTTAGTAATAAAAAGAACTTTGTGAAGTTGCTTGAAATAGTAAGGGGAAAAAAATTTCAGGAGATTAATCTTGATGAAATAAAAGATATACTTTTATTGATTTTTAATGGCTTAATCGTTATGGCTAAGAGGGAGAATAATGAAACCCCTCCGAAATTGGTTGCAAATTCAAAAATAATGCACTTTTTACTTCCCGATACTGTCCCACCAATAGATAGGGGGAATGTATTATTTTTTCTATACAGTAGGTGGAAGAAAAGTAAAAGTAAGAAAAGTGAGAAGTGGCAAAAATCTATTCCAAATGTCAACAAAAATGAAGAGGGTAATTTATATTTTAAGGTATTAAGACAATTCCAATTAATATCAAGCGAACTTAAACTAAGTAGAAAAGATTTGGGTAACAATAAATGGAATACCTCTATCCCTAAGTTAGTGGATAATGCGATAATTGGATATGTGAGAAATAGTAAACCAAATGGTGATGGAAGTGGAAAATAAGGAGATAAACGAACAAATTATAAGGCTGTGGGAGGAAAATCCAGATAAGATAAAGTGCCCGGAGAAGAAAAACAAGAAGAGTAAGAAAAAGATACCAAATAAATGTTTTCCATTATTGATTTCTGAGTTTAATAAAGGTGGTATTTTATTTATTGGGTTAAATCCTTCTCTTTCAGATGATGGTGTTAAGAAGATTCTCGAAGAAGCTAAAAAACTTCCAGTGCCTAAAGAATTTAGGTTCATAAAAGATGTAGAAAGTTTTGAATGGTGGCCGGAAGAAAAACGAGAAAGAAAAGTCAAGAAGTCCAATGGTAAGCGGCAATATACAGAGGAATTTATCAAGATGTGTAATGAGTTGATCGACTTTGAAAAGGTAGCAAAAAGTAGGTATAATAAGTATTTTAAAAAGTTAAAAGAGATTTCAAAATATGTCTTTGGGGATGAAAACAAATGGGAACATATTGATTTATTTTTCTACAGAACAACGTCTCAAGATGATTTAAAGAAATGTATAAATTATAAGGAGAAAATGAGCAAGAGTAAAATCCAAAGTGTCTCTTTAAATGAGTTTGGAAAGGATCAGTTAGAGATATCATTGGGATTGATAGATATGATTGAGCCTAAGGTAATCGTCGTTGCTAATGCTCTCTCTTCCAAGATAATAATGTATTATGATGCAGCTAATAAGAAAATTAAAATTGATGATAGTAATTTTGAAAAAGAGGGATTTCATAGAGTAGAATTGTCAAATGGCAAGATCCCAATACTTTTCACATCAATGTTAAGCGGGCAGAGGGCTTTGGATTTGGAGTCTCTTAGGAGATTGAAATGGCAGATTAAGAAGGCAGTCGGCAAATAATCCAACTTAACTAAACAACAAATAAATATATTATTATATACCCCCGTCTAACAACATTGGAAACAAACAAGAGAAAACCTTTTCTTGGCAACTTTTGCTGTCCAGTCGCGTTGAACAATTTATTCCTAATAAACCCTTCCTCTCTAATTCTTTTGGTGTTGGCTATGGCGTTTGAAATTCAAGAAAGGTTGCCGGCTTGGTGGAAAGTTCTAAAGGAGGAAATTCAAAGCGAGGAAGATGGCAATGGTGCTCAGAATGAACTTCGCAAGAAATAGCCAATTCAATTCAGGGAATATAAATGCAAAGTGGTTGCATGAGCCCCCATAGAAATTTAGTAATGACCGCAGCTGCTATGAAGATGGCAATAGTTATGATTATCTTTCTCCCTTTAAAGAACCACTTGTTATACATTGCAACAATTATTGATAATAAGATTATAACTGCGTTAATCCTTATTGCATATATACTAGGTATGCATGTTATGACTGCTAAAATTACACCTGCTAGAATAATATTCCTTGCAAATTTATAATTTTCTCTAAACGTGTATGCAATATTTATTGAGATTGGTATTACTATCCATGTTATTAGGGTTGATTCGAAAATGCTTTCAAACATTGACCAGCATCCACCTTCGTAATGTATCAACACGTTAGATAAATAATTAATTAGAGAAGGCATACCTTGCCATATGTTGTTACTATCTGCTAATAAGGCAAGTGCAACAGTAATTGGGACGAGATACCACAACACACTTGGTGACTCACCTCGTTTTATGTCATCTTTGTGATAATACACTAGTGCCAATAATGTTGCAATGAAAACACCTACCGGTAGATAAACAGTTAGTAACACCATTATAAATGGCTGTGGCACTGAAAGCACGACATTTGGGTCATTAGAAATTATTTTGAATACAAACGGGGCAATAAATGTGTAGGAGAACATATACCATAAAACAGATGCAACCATCGAAAGGCCGATTATTTTGTCCCGCTTATTTAATTTCCTGAGGGCAATAAAATAAGTTATTAATATTCCACCAATAAATATAGAAAATGTAACTGATGTTCCCATGATTGTGCCCTTAGATGGTCTCGATGAAGTAACTGTTTCACTTACGATTTTACCTGTATTATAATCTATTGAAATCCAATAGCTTGGATGTAAATAGTGGATACGCCAGTTGAGTTCCGGCTTGCCATATACATATTCAAAATATATATCATACTTTTTTGGAGGGGTTATATTATTTTGAATGAGAAAAGAATTAGCGATCTCTACGGCTTTTGATTTATTTATAACATTCGAAGAGTTATTCACATATAATTTAACAAGAGTAATCTTCCCGCTGCAGCTGAATATAATACCTCTTGCAGGTAAGTTATATCCTTCAATGGATAAAGTGTAAAGTACCTTGACATTTGTGTCATAGTAAATGCCTCTTTGGATTTTGTAGAATTGATAGTGCTCTTTGTAAAAATCCTCACCAACTTTTGATATAATATACTCATTTGCTTTTTCGATGAAATAGTCATCGCTTAAATTCGAAGAAAATGTTCCCATCACACCACATCTCCCATTCGTGCAGGGTATTTTACAGTTGCAGTGTGGGGGTGGTGTTTCGGGGCACATTTTAAGTTCTTTCATGCAGTCATCGCTAGTGTTACATGGGCGGATGACTACAACACCATGTGCCACGTTGGTGGTTAAGGATAGAGCAAATAAAATTACTAATGTAAATATTACAATTCTCTTTAAATCCATAATATAACCTATCGCATTTTAGTTAAAAATTTTTCTTTATGAATTAAAATTATGAGTTAAAAATTAGAAAACACAACTAATAGAACATTTAGGCTCGCCATTTGCCAAAATATTAAATATATTCGATGGCTTATTTGTTCAAATGGAATACAATATCTCATATTGGAAGAAGAAATTGAGGAAGATAGAGGAAAGGGATATAATTGGACTGCAGAGTTTTCGCTCTCACGCTTGGGCAAGAGCAGTAGGTAGGAAAGGAATATTGGTGCTGAAACTATAAAATATAACCTGACTCATCCTGCTGACCTAGAAAAAGTTTCTAAAAGTAGGAAATATAACAATACTGTTGATTTATATTTTAAATTGAGCAACGTTCGTTCTCTTTTCGTGGCTTTGATGCCAAAGGTTATAAAGGGAAAAGAAAAATTTATAGTTAAGACGACATATATAATTAATAAGAAACTGCAAAGAAAATTGGGTGATAAAAGGTGGAAAAAATGAAGTATGAATTTAATTATGATTTTTCTGGAGATTCGTTATTTATTCACAAGAAAGATTCTAACGTAAGGTATTCTATAGAGATTGGAGATGATTATACAATTGACATAGATTTTGATGGGAACGTTTCAGGGATAGAAATCTTTCACGTGTCAAAATTATTCGGTATCCCAAAGTATATGCTTAAAAAAATCAAAAGAGCTTCTCTAACTACAAGGATGGGCAACCCACTTGTTATTTTTGTTCACTTGGCATTAATGGAGCCAAATATAAAAGTGCCGGCCCATACAGTGACTATTCCTCAGGCAGTTGCAGTTAGCGCAAGAAGGAAATAAAAATGAATAAATATATTTCTTTAGATGAGGAGAGAATTATTGCAGCGCTAATGAAAATTGCTGATAAAATTATAGAGGAAGATGAATGGCTACTTAAAGAGCTTGCTAAGCATTAATTTTTTCTATTTTATTGATTAAAATTTGTATCCTCCACTACAATAGAATTTATATTTGAGTACTGCGTACATATTGAAGAACGTCAAAATTTTGGACATGGCGGTGTACTCAGATTCTAGGTTCTGCCCCTGGCGCTTTTTTTGTTGTCACTGAGCAAAAACGAAATGTTTATAAATAAGTATACACTATTCTGTAACAACTAAAATGTAGTAAAAAGGGGTGAGTTTATCATGGTTGATGAACAAGATAATGTTGAAAATGTAGCTGAGTGTCCTGTGTGCGGGGCAATAATACCTGTAGATGCAAAAGTCTGTCCAGAATGTGGGGCTGTGTTTGAAGATGAAGATAATGAAATGGGTTATAAAATGGATGCTAATCCAATACAATCTGCAAATCAAACTAATGAAAATGATAAAACAGATTATAATTCTTCAGAAGAATTAGATTATAATCCGAAGAAAACAATACATGAAAAAATAAATGATTTTTTGTTTGGCAAGAAAATATATAATCCTAAAAGTGATTCTTCAAAGCTAGAAAAAATTCTTTCAACTCCTAGAAATGTGGACACTTATCCAGATACCGTAGCTGCGGTTTATGTGCCTAAAAAGGTTCATAGTAAAATAAGTGAAGATGATAGAGAAAAATTCCATTTGATTAAATCTGATTACATAGGAATTGCATTGAAAGAATTTGATGGCGAGTACACAATTGACAAGGAAAAATTGGATGATTTTGTTGAAAAAACAGGAGCAGATTTGGAAAAAGTTGATAATACTTATATTTTGAAGTGGGACGCACATAGGTTCAGCAATGGCAAGGCAGCAATGGTTGCCGCAGGTTTGGTTTCATTGCTTGTTGGAGCAGCTAATGCATATAACGGAACATTTGATGCTTCAAGTGCAAAAGGTGTTTTGGATAGTTTGCTAACATATAAAGAACCTGTTGTCCAACATGTTGCGGGAGTTATTCCTCCAACATCTGTCAATGGAACTGAAAGTGGAAATATCCACTTTGTTAACTATGACTCTCCATATAATGGAACGTTTAACGGAACTACTGATGGATCTACATTCAATGGTACCATAAATTATGTAAAAAGATTACCGGCATGGATAGCTGAAGTGGGTGTAGGTTTGATAACTGCCCTTAGAGGCGGAAGCTATGAGAAGAATAAATCACCATTAACATACATCTCAAATGTGATTGACAATCTTTCTGATTTTTACAAGCGTGAAGAATCAACCGATAATTCAGGGATAGATGTAGAATCACTTGGTGATTAATCTTTCATTTAAATAAACGTGGTGGGGTGCGTAAAATGAATAATCAATTTAAACTTTTTTTGGTGTTTGTACTTTCTCTTTTGATGTTTGGTGTAGCTTCTGCTGCATATGATGTAGTTGTAAACATCAATGGTGTCGTGCAGGACGCAAGTGGACCTATATCCGGAGCGTCAGTTTGGATAACTTATGGAGACCCGAATACAGACCCGAACGCGTGTGTAGTGGTTGGACCTGTCGAATCAAGCATGACTGCAACCACAAACTCTAGTGGACAATATTCAATGCCAGCTTTGGAAGTAATCCACAATGGGTGGTGTTATGTAAACATTCATTCTTCATACAATGGAAAAACTTATGATGGTATTGTAAATGTATCTCGAACAAATAGCGGTACAGTTGATAGAGATGTACCTATAAATCCTAACTTGAAAGTTATTTTGGTGGACAAAGATGGAAATGCCCTTGGCGATGTTGGTAGTGTGACTGTAGGAAGTACAACAAAAAGGACAACTAATGGAGTTGCGTATTTTGATGTTAGTTCAACTCCTGCTTCAATCACATTTACACCAGATAGCCTTGGGCAGTACAACAACAAAACAGTTTCTGCCAATTGGAATGTAGATGAGGAAGTGCATACTGAAACAATTACAATTACACGACACGCAAGCTTAAAAGTGGATTCTGAGATACTTAGCAAAACTAGTGCGAATTTGGAAGAATCTTTTTCAGTCACTGCTTCAATAAGGAATACAAATACACTTATGGCTCCAGCTGTAGATACAAATGCATCTATTAGTTTTAGCCCCACAAATTGTGCTAGATTGGCATCTGGGGAAACAAGTACAAAATCAATAGGTACGATTAATGGCGGAACAGGGCATAGTGTAAGTTGGAATTTGGTTGCAAATAGTCCAAATTCAAATTGTAGAATTAACATTGATGTCCGTGGAATTGATAATGATTCTAAACATTTAGCTAATGATGAGGGTAATTCAAAAGGGATAGATATAACAGATGATTATACTGTTTATATAAATGCTCCAACTTCAGCCACTAAAGGAAGTTCCACGACAATACGTGCGACTGTTACCGATGTCCACGGCAACGGTGTGAGCGGTGCGACAGTGACAGCAACATTGCCGGATGGAACAACAACAAGTTTAGTCCATACTACAGGTGGAACATATCAAAAGACAATTAATATAGGTTATAATGCGCCGAACACTTGGGCTCTTACTGTAAGTGCGTCAAAGGATGGGAATAGCGGTTCTGCATCAAAGAACATTCCTTTAAGCGCAGTATCCCTTAGTGTTTCTATGAATTCTCTTAATGCTCATTATTACAGAGGGGATACAGTTACTGTTAGTGCGACGGTTAAATATCCGGATGGAACTTCTGTAACAAGCGGAAATGTTCACTTCAATGGAAGAGATGGTTCCACAGTCTCAATGTCCTACTCCGGCGGAAAGTGGATAGGAAGTTACACAATTAAGGATACAGATAATGCAGGTAGCTGGACGGTAACTGTTAATGCAGATGACGGAAATGGCAACACTGGAAGCGCATCAAGGACTACAACAGTACTAAATCAGTATAATGTAACTATAACAAGTCCAATTGATGGAACTAACTACACCAAAGGGCAGAATATCACAGTTACCGCAGAGGTAAAAGACACCGACGGCAACATGATTTCCGGAGCGACAGTAATCGCAAACGGGCCTTCGGCAGGAAACACTTTTAATTTGATTGAAACAGCGACACCTGGTGTTTATTCTGCAGTTTATCACACTTCAAACGCGAATCCTAGCGGTGCTTGGACAATCACAGTAAATGCTCAAAAGAATGGAAATTCAGGTAGCGATTCCGTCACGGTTAATTTGGAATCCCCTGCAAGTTTGGCATTGAGAATATCAATAGTTCCAAACACAATTGTGCAAAATCAGCACGCGACTGTTAATGTTTCTATTGCAAACCCCGGTGAGGCAGATGCGCTTGATGTTAAATTGTCAACTCTTGAAATAAGGGAAAACGACTGTAACGGCAATGATGTTACAAACTTGTTTAGCTTTTCCGCAATAAACCAACCAGTTGATATACCTGCTGGAACAGACAAAACCATTAGCTTTGACATTTGGAGCAATAGTGCACCTACAGGAAATTACACGCTTTGTGTTGTTGCAAATGGCACCGATGAAAATTCAGGAGATACAGTAACAAGTTCGGGGAATGCAACATTTGTATTAGATGTGGATGGACCTTTCTACTCAAATGAATATGTGACTCCTATAAGTGGAGTTGAATATGATGCAAGTGCGAGCTATGTATTTTATATAAATTGGACTGACGAAAGCGGAATAAGTGAAGTTGTGTTTACTTTGAATGGAACTAAATACACTTTGTCAAACGGAGACATAACTCAAAATGGAAATGAGTATTCAATTGTATTCAACGCATTGGATGTCGGAAACTATACATATAACTGGGTCGCAACTGATGGAGTTGGAAATTCAAATTCAACAGGTAACTTACAATATGAAATAATTAAAAAATCACCTTACGATCCGAATAACCCTAATACTTCATTAATACACTTGTCAATAAATGGCAATGAGTCAAATTTCACAGGAATATATGGAACTCAAACCAACGCAACAGGATGGAAAGACACGTCAATACCTGACGGAGATTTGTATTTGTTCCTTGATGGGGCACCCGTAAATAATCCAGATATAAAAACATTAGATGTTGGCACTTATGAGTATAAGTTGGTTTTCAACAATTCAAAGAATTATGCAGATGCGGAGATAACAAGGACAATTACACTCAACAAGGCGCAGCCTGTTTTGAATCTTACAATTAATGGCACTGATGGAGACACAACCGCGGAGTCTTACAGCAATGTTGAGATTAATTTAACTTCAACACTTGATGGCTATGCTGAGGTTTACTCAAATGGTACATTAATCGCAAATGGAACCATACCATTAACAACAACTCAAACATTCCCTGTTGGAACGTATATAATCAAAGCAGTTCTACCGGGAACAAATAATTATGACAGTGCGAATGTTTCACACACTTTGACAGTTGTTGACACTCAGCCACCAATTATAACACTCACCTCACCTGCTGGAGGCTCCCTAACGGGGCCTTCAGTGTTTTTAAACGCGACAACTAATGAAAACGCAACATGTAGGTTCGGTACAACATCAAATCCAACAACTAATATGTCTATTACAGGAAGTACAAATCATTCAGAATATCTTACAGGACTTGCAGATGGAAATCATACCTACTATGTGAATTGCACAGATAGTTACGGGCATTCAGCCGAGGTTAATGTCACATGGACTGTTGATGCGACGGCTCCGAATGTAGCAATAACAAACCCATCAAACGGTGCGTCAACATCAGAACATTCAATTAAAATCACATGGAATGGTAACGACGCGAATGGAATTGACCATTACGAGCTTGAGGTAGATGGTGTTTTGGTATATACTGGAACGGCCACATCTTATACGGAATCGTTTGCTGATGGATCACACACAGTCAATTTAAAGGCATATGATACATTTGGAAATGTTGGCAATGATAGCGTAACATTCTCAGTTTATACTCCATACACAGGAGGTGGAGGCGGTGGAGGTCCATTGCCTACAAGCACAAAGATTACAGTGACTGTTGATAAGAAAGAAGTAGTTATGACATCAGATGATATGGCAATTGTCAATGTTAATGTAACAAATGAAGGTGGACAATACGCTGCCGGTTTGGAGATGTTCCTCAGGGGAATTCCGAGCGGTAATTATAAATTCAGTGATGGTAATTTCGATTTGGATGTCGGTGACTCAAAGATAGTCCAGCTTAAGATTGCACCTGTTAATTTGCTAAGCGGAGATTATAAAATAACTGTAAAGGCAGCAAATGACTTTTCAGGAGACTCAGATACATTTACACTGAAATTTACGAACTTAAAACAAATTAATGCGACTTCAGTATGTGATGACGCGAGCAAGTTTATAGAAAAATTGATGTCAAATGGAACAGACACAGCAAATTTGAAGAATAACTACGACACTGCTATGAGTCAGATAAATGCTGGGGACTTTGACGGGGCCATAAAAACATGTGAGGGAATACTTTCATTTAACCCGTCAGTACCGACAACACCAACTACACCAACAACACCTAGTGGTGTTACAGGTTTCTTCATTGCAGCCGGTAAGTTCACAATGAGTAATCTAGTGTGGATATTGGTTGTTTCAGCTATAGCAATTGCATTGTTCTTGATGAGAGGAAAGATATTAGGCTTTTTCAAGAAGCCTCCAACGCCTCCAGCTGAAGCACAAAAAGAAGAAACTGTTTCACCAACAGATGATTCTGGCGATGATGAACCAAAGATATACACATTAATTTGGTAATTTTTTTATTTTTTAATTTTATAATTTTTATAATATTTTTCTGTCAGCTCCTTGCTTAACACTACAGAGTAAAAAAGCAAATAAATTCCAGATGCCGCAAATACGCCTTTTAGAACTGCCAGCAATAAATTTAGGTATCCTGCCTTCTCAAAAATATCGATTATAAAATAGCCTATACTGCAGAGTGTCAACAATATTATAGAAAAACTGAGCTGTTTACCTATCGTGCCAAAGTAAATAAAATGTTCCTTAATTTCCATTAAAACTAAGAGGAAACAATAATTTAAATAGGTTAAGATAAAGTTTAAAAATACCAAAAATTTCATCAGTTATATTTATAAAGGATAAATTCAGTGGGATATTCATGTCTAATAAAAAAATTACGTCCAAACCATCTATCAGATCGAAGAAACCTGAGTTTAAACAGATAATTCGCATAGCGGAAGCGGATTTGGATGGCAATAAAAAATTGGAGCACGCTTTGATATCAATAAAAGGTATCAGCTGGGCGTTTGCGCATGCAATTAGAAAATCTTTAAATTTAGATAATGTTAAACTTTCGGAGTTGTCGCAAGATGACGTTGAAAAACTGAAGAATGCGATTGCCAAGCCGCAAGAATTTGGTATTCCATCTTGGATTTACAACAGACAGAAGGATATTTCAATTGGTAAAGATATGCATTTGTTGTCAAATGATTTGATATTAGCCAATAGAATGGATGTCAGGCGACTTAAGACAATAAGGTGCTATCGTGGTGTTAGGCATTTCTATAATCATAAAGTTAGAGGTCAGAGGACGCGCTCAAGAGGTGCGAATGTCCGCGGAAGGACAGGGGCAACTGTTGGTGTTGTTAGGAAGAAACTTAAAAAGTAGTGTGGTAAATTATGGTAAAAGCAAAACTTCGTAAAAAATATTCACGTCCTGGCCACTTATGGCAAATGGAGAGAATTAAGGAAGAATCTCAGCTAAGGAGGGAATATGGATACAAAAACAAGACTGAAGTTTGGAAGGTTCAGTCTATTCTTAGAAGTTTTCGTGCTCAGGCAAGACGCCTTATTCCGTTAACTGATGAACAAGCCCAGCTTGAAAAAAGACAGTTACTCTCAAAATTAGCGTCTCTTGGATTAGTAAATGAAAATGCACAAATTGAAGATGTGCTTGCGCTTACAGTTAGAGACTTGCTTGAGAGAAGGCTCCAAACTCTTGTATTCAGGAAAAAACTTGCCAACTCTGTTAAGCAGGCGAGGCAGTTCATAACACATGGACATATTACAATAAATGGTAAAAAAATAACTTCTCCAGCATACATGGTAAAAGTATCTGAAGAAAATGGAATAGGTTTTTCAGAAAATTCCACTTTGGCAAGCGAGGAACATCCTGAAAGAATTGCTGTTAGGGAAAAAGAATTGAAAGGTGTTAAAAAGGAAGAAACGCCAGCCGAAGAAAAGGAAGAAGAAAAAGAAGAAAAAGAAATTGTTAAAATCGCTGAGGAAATAGGTGAATAATTTGGCAGAAAGAAAGATGAAGTGGGGTGTAGCACATATTTTTGCTAGCTACAATAATACTTTTATCCACATAACCGACTTGACGGGCTCCGAAACAATTGCAAAGTACACTGGCGGGGCGCAAGTCAAAGCAGATAGGTTAGGCTCTTCGCCAAACGCGGCAATGATAGCTGCTAGAAAGGCAGCAGAGGAGACAATGAACAAGGGTATTACAGGTGTTCATGTTAGAGTAAGAGCACCTGGTGGAATAAAACAAAAGAATCCAGGACCTGGAGCACAAGCCGCGATTAGAGCTTTGGCAAGGGCAGGCTTGAAGATAGGTGTCATTGAAGATGTCACACCTGTCCCACACAACGGCTGCAAGAAGAAAGGCGGAAGACGCGGCCGAAGGATGTAAGTGGTAATTATGAAAATAACTATTTTAAGTAATGAAAATAAAATTCTTAAGTTTATAGTTGAAGGCATAAACGAAAGTCTTATGAATTCTCTTAGGAGAACATCTATGGTTGGCGTGCCGACAATGGCAATCGAAGATGTTGAGTTCACAAAGAATTCATCGGCGCTTTACGACGAAATAATCGCATTGAGACTAGGATTAATTCCTTTAACAACTGATTTGAAGAGTTACAACTTGCGAAGTGAATGTAAATGCGGCGGAAAAGGATGTGCGCTTTGCCAGGTAAAATTTAAGCTTTCGGCGAAAGGTCCAAAGGTAGTTTATTCGGGCGACATGAAGTCAAGCGACCCGAAAGTAAAGCCGGTTTATGATAATATTCCAATCGTGAAGCTTTTGGAAGGACAGGAATTAAAATTCAATGCCATAGCAATTCTCGGCTTTGGAAGAGAGCACACGAAATGGTCGACAGGTTTGATGACATACAAATACTTCCCAAAAGTTATTTCTGGAAAGAAGGATTTGAAGGAGCCGAAGGACGTCAAGGAAATCGCAGCGTATTTGGACAAAGTCAGGGAGCTTGAGCACAAAGAAGAGATTAAAACAGAACCTGTCGAGGACAAGTTCGTAGTGGAATTCGAGTCGTGGGGACAGTTGGACCACAAGACAATTTTGCTTAGAGCAGTTTCAGAGTTGAGCAAGCGCCTCAAGGCATTTGACAAGGCGTTGAAGTAATTCTTTTATTTGTATTTTACCAATAGAAACTTTTTAAAATCTCCAAGTTTAGTTTAGTTAGTAATGCAGGGGTGCCGGAGACGCCCTTTCCGCCTTCTTTAGAAAAGAAGGCAGGTTGCCAAGAAAGAGAAAGGGGCGGCGGAACGGTCAAACGGGCACGGCTAAGGCGACACCCTTTCTTTCAAAAAGAAAGCGTGTACGGAAAGAAACTTCCGTGGTGTCGTGGATACCGTGTGGGTTAGAACCGACGTGCCATTAGGCACTTGGTGGCCAATCCCTACGGGAGTTCGAATCTCCTCCCCTGCATCATTTTTAATTAATTATTTAAGTTTCAATCTACTTCTTAATTTTGGTGATAATATGAGTGAAACTGAAAAAAATGTTATGGATGCTTTTGCAGGAGAATCCAAGGCGAACAGAAAATATTTAGCTTTTGCTAAAAAAGCAGATAAAGAAAACCTTCATGGTGTTGCGAAATTATTCAGGGCAGCCGCAGCGGCGGAAACGATTCACGCTTTCAATCATCTTGATTCTATTGATTTTGTTAAATCTACTAAAGAAAATCTCAAAAAGTCAACCGAGGGGGAAGAATATGAATTCGAAGTTATGTACCCTCACTTCATAAAAAAAGCAGAAGAGGAAGGCAACACTAAGGCGGCTCAGAGTTTCAAGTGGGCGATGGAAGTTGAGAAGATACACGACAAGATGTTCAAAGAGGCATTAAAGCAAGTGGAAAAAGGTGAAGACTTCAACGGTGTTGAATATTTCTATGTGTGCAGCAAGTGTGGATATCCATCAAAGGGAAAAGTCCTTGACAAATGCCCTGTTTGCGGTAACGATAATTTCATTGGAATTGAGTAGTAAAACTTTTAAAGACACACATACCAAATTTGATGTATGATTACCTACTTTGACACGCCAAGTGGCGTGCCCATGAAATCACAGTATGATGCATTGAATATATTATACAACATTTCTCATATGTTGGAGATCATTGACCCGAAAATGATTAACTTTGATGTTACTATAAATATGGTTGATGATGCATTTAATTTGCTTTCCAAGCCGTCGGATAGAAAAACATATCATTCTCTTAACTACATTTATCCTTTGATAAATAAGAACCTTTCCAATGGGTTATATAGTGTTGAAGAATATGGAGATTCTATAAAATACAGAGAAAATAAAATTTCTTTCATAGAAAAAAAGTTGTTAAATCATCCTTCAAGGTATAATACTGCAAAGATGTTATTGGATTTGGGACAGGATTACAGGTTTATTGGTAAAGCCACCGAAAAGATGGGTGGGAGTGGGGATATATACTTCGCGGTATCCTATAGGATACTCGAAAAAAGCAATAAAATATTTAGTGTTTTCAACAATGATGATATAATCGAAAAATCTTCTCGTATACAAAGTGAAGTTTATGATATACTTGTCGAAAGAAATGCAACTTCAAATTTAGATATGATAGTTGATTTTGATATCAAAAACTTTAAAAAGCGTTAATTCATGAAAAACACATAAAAAGTGCGAGTTAAACTCGTTGCGAGGCGATGGCCGTGAGAAAAGGTTCAACAAATATTCAATTAAGGAAGTTAATTTCTGATTTGCGTAAAAGCAAAAAACCTATTTGGAAGAGGATTGCGGAAGATTTGGAAAAGCCACGAAGAATAAGGCGCTCCGTGAATCTTTCAAGAATAAACAGATATTCAAAAGAGGGGGAGACTGTTGTAGTGCCAGGTAAGGTTCTTGGCGATGGAATATTGGAGAAGAAAGTTAAGATAGCTGCTTTTCAATTCTCTCAATCTGCCAAAGAAAAAATAACTGGCAACGGCAGCTCGTTTATGTCTATAAGTGAATTGTTGAAAAACAATCCAGAAGGCAAAGGGGTGCGTATCCTTGGCTGAAATAAAAAACAATACAAAAAAAGATGTAATTTACATTGATGGAGATAGAAATGTATTAGGCAGGCTTGCGACTTTTGTAGCGAAAGAAGCGCTTGAAGGTAAAAATGTGAATATACTCAATGCTGACAAAGTTGTTTTGACAGGTAAAAAATCTTACATAGTTTCGGCGTATAAGAATAGAATAAAATCAATTAGGGGAAGACACAAGGGGCCATTTTGGCCGAAAAGGTCAGATATGTTCGTCAGGCGAGCAATAAAAAGAATGCTTCCGTATAAAAAAGCAAGAGGAGCAGAAGCATTTAAAAGAATAAACACATATAATGGTATACCAAAAGAATTTGGAGAAGTGAAATTTGTAGATGTTCCAAATGCGAAATTACATCCAGACGAGGTTAAATTTTTGACCGTTGGCGAATTGATAAAAGAAGTTGGTGGAATATAATGGCAGAAAAAATTATTAATGTTTCAGGAAAAAGAAAAATGTCAATAGCAAGAGCCACAATTAAAAAAGGCAACGGCGTTGTTAGGATAAATAAAAAATTGATTGATGTTATATCTCCAGAAATGGCAAGGGAAAAGATAAAAGAACCTTTATTGCTTGCGGGAGATAAGGCAAAGAAAGTAAATATTTCAGTTAGCGTAAAAGGCGGAGGTGTAATGTCTCAGGCGGAAGCCGCAAGGAATGCCATTGCCAAAGCGCTTGTTGAGTTCACAGGAAGCAAGGAGCTGAAGAAAGAGTTTATCGAATATGATAGGCACTTGCTTGTTTCAGATGTAAGGAGAACAGAGCCTCAAAAGCCATGTCGTTCAGCGGCAAGAAGGGGTAAACAGACAAGTAAGAGGTAGTTAAAATGATGATACCAGTAAGATGTTTTTCGTGCGGCAAGCCGATTGGACACCTTTGGGAAGAGTACAAAAAGAGAGTTGAGTCAGGTGAAGACCCTAAAAAAGTTCTCGATGAGCTCGGCTTAAAAAGATATTGCTGCAGGCAGGTTTTCTTGGGGCATGTCGATTTGATTGACACCGTCGCCAAATACAAGAAGTTTTAAATTTTAATATTGTTGATTTTCTCTTTCATTTAATTTTTTAATTACTAATTCTTTGTGTTCATATAATGACTTGGCAAGTTTGTAATTCCTATTAAATTCTTCATTTCTTTCGGAAAATTCTTCTGACATAATACCTATTTTCATATATCCTCCATCTCTAGCTCCTACCAATCCTCTTTTGACTAATTCTTTATAACAATTTGACGCTTTATTTGCGGCTAAGTATATTGTATAATTCCCTTCAGGGGATATGTTGGTATGGATTCCATTTCGTGATTTAGAACCGCTTGCGTCAAATTCTTTATCTAGAACAATTTCCAATGGGTACATTCTCCTTATGTCGCGATATTCGAATATTTCACCTTTAATGGTTCGCTGCTTAATCTTTTTATTTCTTCATCGGTTAAGTATATCTCAATGTCTTTGTCATCTACATCTATAGCAGTTCTTATTGTAGCAATCATAATTAAGTAGTAATATTTATTGTTTAAATGCTTTTCAATTTTTTTGTACTTAGATTTTAACAAATTATAAAAACTAAATAGTCCTCTATAATAATATGCCACGAATTTTAGTTTTCGGAGGTAGTATTATTTGGGGGGCTTGGGATTTAGAGAAAGGCGGTTGGGTTAATCGTTTGAGATTGTTTTTTGATAATAATAATCTCACTGAGTCCATGTTTGATTATTCTGTTTATAACATCGGGGTCTCTGGGGATACCTCCAGCGATTTGTTTAGGAGATTTGAGATTGAAACAAAATTTAGGTTAAGGGAAGAGCTAATTTTCATATTTGGTGTTGGAACGAACGACTCTGCGTGGGTTCATAGCAAGAATAACTTTTGGGTTCCACCCAATGAATACGAGCAAAACATCAGAAAATTAATTTCTCTTGCCAGGAAGTTTTCTTCGAAGATAGTTTTTGTTGGAATGCTTGGAGTTGATGAGCCAAGGGTTGATCCGATTCCTTGGGATACAGATAAGTCATACAAAAATGAGTATATAAAAAAATATGATACTTTGTTGGAGGAAATTTGCAAGGAAGAAAAAGTCGGATACATAAAACTTTTTGGGAAAGTACCTAATGAATTGCTTGAAGATGGAGTTCATCCGACTTCAAAGGGACACCAAAAAATCTTCGAGGTAGTTAGGGATTTCTTAATTAAGAATAAGTTAGTCAATTAATGACTTTTCTTCAAGTTCTTTTCATATTTTTTTAAGAATGCCTTTTCTAAGTCGATGTTAAGGTAGCTTGCGAGTTTTAGCGTCTGCCAGAATATATCAGCAACTTCTTCTTCCAAGTTTTCAGGTTTGGTAGTGTTTTTTATCTTACCGCGTGGGGTTTCTTTGTATAATAAACTTCGTGCTGTTTCTCCAACCTCTTCAATCAAGTGCAAGAAAGCATGCATTGGTTCTGTTTCTATTTTTGTGTATCCAATTTTTTCAAGGTGGTTTTTAACAATTTCTTGGGCTTTTGAGATTTCCATAATAACTAAAATATGTTAAACTTTATAAATGAATTCTATCTGATTTATTTTGCGAGGGGAATTAGTATAGCTTGGTCTAGTATGCGAGGTTTGGGATGGCCTTTCTTTCCGAAAGAAACGCCAGCGAAAGAAAGGACACAAGATACCTTGTGACCCCGGTTCAAATCCGGGATTCCCCACTTTTAGCGATATTCTTTAAGTGGCACATCTCTATGAATTTGTTGTATATATGGAAGAATACTTGCGAGTAACCTCCAAATGAGAGATTTTTTTCCTCTATACTTTGCAACTTTGTATTGTGTCACACAAGCTCCGACTTCGCTTGAATCTCTCTCTGCCATCCAGTTTCCACAATGTCCAAGAAGTTCGTGGTCCATCGCGTTTTGAAGTAAAATTTCTCTGAATGGCAAAAATCTTAAAGGTGTTTTTACCCATATGTAAATCACGGGCTTGCCTTTTTTAACGTCGAATATTCCATAATAAATATCTGACTCCATCCTTTTTTTGGAGAGTATTATTGGGACTTTTTTAAGTCGAAGTAAAATGTTCTTGTTGAAAATGTTCATTTCCATGGCAACCCTTAATGACTCATCCTTCCACCTTTCAACATCTTTTTTTGTTATCATCAATAACCGCGCCCCATTCTAAAAAGTGCCATGTCAACTTCCATGGGTTTCATTTTAAGAATTTTTGCGATTTCGCGAAGCACATAAGTGTATTTCTCAAATTCTTCCGCGAACTGCTTTTTCGTCAGCTTGTTCGGATTGCTTGCCTTGAAATAAGGTTTCCCGCCGACTTTTAGGTTGTAAATCGCCTTTCCGTTAAACTGGTCATACATACCAAAAAGGTTTGGGAAGGTGAACATCAAGAGCTTTGAAGCGGTCACATTGCCAACTCCTTTTATCTCAATTAGTTTTCTTACTGCTTCTTTTATCTTTCCTTCCTTTGCTAACTGCAGTCCTTCTCTTGTGATTTCCTTTATTTTGCTTTCGCTTTCTTTGTCAACATTCTTTAGAAAAATTCCAAGATAGCGCCTGTCGTTGAAGAATGCCCACCTCAGAGTTCGTTTGATTATGTTCTTGTCGAGTGCCTCATTGTTTTTCTTATAACTCTCACGGAAAAGTTTTACCATCTCATATCTGCTTTCCGGCGCCTGAAACATGTAGCGCTCTTTGTACCATTTTAAGTCATATTTTTTAAGAAAATTTTTTATTCCTTCAATAACTTCTTTTTCCATAAATTAAATGAAAAACTTTATAAATTAGTATTTAATGTTGTTACTTATGAGTAGTTATACAGAATGGAATAAAACTAAAGTTGCACTTTCAAGATTGAAAAATTCAATTGGATGGGATTTTAATAATCCTTACTATAATGGAATACCTGTTATCAATAGGAATTCTACAGTTCTTGGTAGAGTTTCTTTGGGAGAACATCCAAGAGGTGCAATATATGTTGACCCAAATTCACCTTACCTTCATGATTTGGCGGAAAAAGTAATTGATATGTCAATGGAAGATGGAAAAATAAACAAGGGAAAGATATTGAGTTCAACATACGATATTGTCAAAAAAGTCCTTCCTGAAAAAGATATTAAGAAGGTGGAAAGTATTTATGACTATTACGATGTCATGGGGGATGGATTAATTTCCCTTGATGTCTTTTTGGAGAATGGCGTTGGTGTGTGTACACAACATACCTTAACTTCAGCAGCTATTCTTGAAATACTAAAAAATTATGGAGTCATTAAGGGTCATCCGAATGTGAATAGAAATAGTGATTATATTGGTGGAAAAAAATATGGGCATGCATGGTGCAGATATACAAATTCTGCAGGGCAGGTTTTTATTTTAGACTCTGCTCTTGGTTTTAAGGGAAGCCTTGAAGAAAGCATTGGTGGTAAGTGGAATTACTTTAGGCCAGATGAGTAGTAAAGTTTAAAAAGCTAAGTTCTATCATTTAAACAGAGTGATTTTTATGGGAAGAACTAAGAAGGTTGGCTCAACAGGGAAATATGGCTCTAGGTATGGGCTGAAGATTAGAAGGAAAATTCTAAAAGTGGAATCAAAAAAAGATAGAGTGTGCCCATATTGTGGAAAGAAGCAGTTAAAGAGAGTCGCTGCAGGGATATGGGAATGCAAGAAATGTGGCGCCAGGTTTACGGGTGGTGCATATACTATAAAGTATGAGGAGAAATCTTCGTGATTAAAATGGAATATGTATGTTATGCTTGCGGAAATACTGTTACTGAAGAAGATATTATAAAAAGAGTTAGATGTCCTTACTGCGGTGGAAAAATACTTTTCAAAAAAAGACCTGAAGTTGTGAAGAAGGTTAAAGCTAGGTGATTTTTTTGGCAGAATTGTCGGATAGTGCAAAAGAGGATATTTTAAAGTTTCAACAAATTCAGCAGCAGCTTCAGATGGTTATGATGCAGAAGCAGGACTTGCAGGCGCAGAAGGCAGAAGTTGAGAATGCTATAAAAGAGCTTGAAAAATTGAAGGATGAAAACGCGTATGAAGTTGTTGGTAATATTATGATTAAAAAAGACAAAGCTGACTTGAAAAAGTCATTGGCAAGCAAAAAGGAACTGATTGAATTAAGGTTGTCCACTATTGACAAACAGCAAGACAGGCTTACAAAAGAAGCTTCTGAGCTTCAGGGAAAATTAGCCAAACAGATAAAGTGATTAAAAATGGAAAGATTAGAACAAGCGAAGGCATTATTAATACAAATAAGCGAAGACAGAACGGTTCCGAAGAACATAAGAGAGAACGCAAAAAAATCGAAAGATATACTTGATTCTAAAGAAGATTTAACCGTCAGAGTGGATAGAGCAATTCAAATATTAGATGAAGTTTCTGACGACCCAAATTTACCTGCATATACACGGACTCAAATTTGGAGCGTTGTTTCGGCGTTGGAATCTATTTTGAGCTAATAAAAAAGTATATAAAAATACAAATCAAAGATATTAATATAAGAAGTTGGTGGTGAGCCATGGATAAGTTTAAAGATTTTTTGAATAAGTTGACAGGAAAAACTGTAATCAAAAAGGAAAACGAGGAAGAGTTTATTGAACTCGAGCCGGATCAAATGCGAAACAAAACAGCTAAAGTGTTTGTTAAATATTTCATTTTGACGGACTTTGCTGATATCAAACCAGTAATTGATTCATTAAGGGAAGGATACACGATTGCATTGATTAAAATAAAGCCGTTGAAAGACAAAGACATGAACGAGCTTAAGAGAGCAATAAGCAAAGTCAAAAGAACATGCGAAGCAATTGACGGAGAAATAGTAGGAATTGATGAGGATTGGATAGTAGCTGTTCCAAACTTCATAGAAGTTTACAAAGGAGAAAATGGTGAAGACGCTGAGGAAGAGTAAACACATTCTTAATTCTTTTCTTATTAATTGTCCTGTTTGCGGGGAAAAAAATTTTTCTGTCGAGCAGGTTTTAGATGAAATTCCTTATTTCGGGGAAGTTCTGGAAACTTTTGCGCACTGCAAGTCTTGCGGTTATAAAGCGCATGACATTCTTCCTCTTGGAGAGAATAAAAATCCTAAAAAACAGGAAATTGAGGTTTCAAAAGATAATCTTGGACTACGGGTTGTGAAAAGCAAGTATTGTTCCATTGAAATCCCGGAGATAGGTTTGAAGATAACTCCTGGTCCGGAATCTGAATCCTACATCTCTAATGTTGAAGGTGTTCTTGATAGGGTAATTGATTCTTTGAAGCGAATCTCAAAAATTAAGCATGATAAAGAAAAAGAGCTAAAAAAGCAAATTGAAAAACTTAACAGTGCTAAGGAAGGAAAGGTTAAGTTGACAATCATTTTTAATGATTCTACTGGGCAAAGCGCTGTTATCAGAAAAGTTAAATAGTACTAAAGTTATAATTTATCTGAGGTGATTTGAATGCAGGATTGGATAATCAATGCAACAATTGGACTTATGTTAGGTATTCTTTTGGGTATGGTGTTTGGATTAAAATATGTCCTAGTTATGGATAAAAAAATTGAGAGGCTTCTTGAGAAGGTAGAACGAATCGAATTAAAGACCGAAAAAGAAGTCGCGAAATCGACTAAAAGGAAAAAAAGGAAGTGACTAGATAAAACTCAGTAAAAATCCAAGCAATGAACCTACTGTGACAAATGGCATTGCTGGATAATATTTCTTCTTTTTGCCGATTACCATCAAAATAGCAATTAGTGCGGTCGCACCGATTATTGAGAATATAGCACTCATCATGCCAAATTCTCTCAACACGACTGCCGAGAACAACAGCGTGAATGCTATATCTCCTCCGCCGAGGATTGCTAATTCGTTTTTGTTTGTTACGATAAGTCCTGAAAGTATACCTAACTTGCTTTGTAATTTTGCAAGTTTTATCATATGTTTTGTTACAAATACAGATATATAATCATAAATTGACATTAGGATTAACAGAATTATTGTTGCAACTGTATTAAGCATCGGCGCGAACATCGCGATTAACCCACCATATGTTAAAATTTCTCCTATGTTATGTATGTAAATGTTTCTCTTTTTATATTTGATGAAAACAATTATAGCAGAAATTAATAATGCCACTAACGGTTGTATAACTAAACTTAATGTTACTGCTATACATGCGGTTACGGCTATGAAGAACCATCCCTTTAAAAATATATCAACATTTAACTTGCTTAATACGAGAAATATTCCGGATGCGATTATGATCATGCCTATGAGGTAAAATGGAGAGTTGTTTTGGTTTGTTTGTGGGAGTTCCATACCATATGGGGGCTCTTTATTCATGTACTCATTGTTTACTTCCAATCCAACAAATTCGGTAATTAAAAATAGAGTTAGGATAATCGACGCGGTTGCTAATGAATATTTCATTTTATCCTCTTTTCTTTAGGATTTCATAGAGGCTTGCGCAGAGAAGTAAAATCATTCTTGGGTTTCCGTTAGACGTTTTCCATATATCTTTTATTTGATGTTCATTAAATGGAGACAAAGAATTAGATTTTTGCTTTCTAATGTTATTTAACCGTATAATTATCAGTTGCTTTGCTTGATTGAATGTCAGTTTTGGGACATTGAATACTTTTGAATACTGCCTTAGTTTATCTGACAAACTAAACAACCTAACGATTGTTTGTGGTGTACAGGATATGATAAACCCTACACCTGATTTAGATTTTGCGAGTAGGATATTAATAAGTTTGATTAATTTAGTATCACTCAGCACGTCAGAAAGCTCAAATTTGTCTATTGAAACAATTTTTTTGCTTTTCGATGGTTTATCTACTTGAATTTTTTCCAGTTCATTAATCAAATCTGTAGAAAAATAAGCCTTCTTTTTTTGAACGAACGGGGTATGTTTTTTTCTATTTCTTTTTCGACAAGCGACTTTCCAGAGCCGTGTTCTCCAACCAAAAATAAAATTCCGTGATTTTTTGCGATTTCTTTTGACGTGTTTTTTATTTTAAGAAGTATTTTTTTGTCAATCACTACCTTTTCATCCCCTCTGTGCATTATCTCCAGAAAAGGATTGCCATTTGATTTGTTTGCCATGCAATTACTTAATTGGAGGATGTTATTAAATCTTTCCACAAATGTTCTTACGGCTGTTAGGCGTTCCGGGCGTAGCGAGGAAAATCGGGGAAAAATCCGAGCCGAGAATTTTTCCGTAAAATGTGTGTTATGTCTCCAGTAAAAGCTAGGTTTTGGGTCGTGAAGGTCGCCATTTTATGCTGTTTTTCAATAGTAGCAAAAAATAAAAAGATTATAAAATGTTAAATTACAATTACCTATTATGATGTACCTTACGAGTAGGTATAACCAAAAGATTAAAATATATCCTCTTTATTTATAATAACTATGAGACCATCAGAGACAAAAGATTTGTATACAAGATTAGGTATAAATAGTGGCGCCTCTGAAGAAGAAATTAAAAATGCATACAAACGAATGGCTCTTAAATACCATCCAGATAAAAACCCGAATAACAGAGAGGAAGCAACACGTGAATTTATTGCTGTTTCTGAGGCTTTTGAAGTTCTTTCTGACCCTGTAAAAAGAGCCCAATACGATTCAACAAAGAGATTTGAAAGTAAAATAGGAACAATTGATGATAATGAATTATTGAAATATTTCAGTGAAATACTGGAAATAGATTTTGAAGTGGGAACTAAGATCTTACCGGATGGTACTGTTGTTAAGAAAAAAATAGTTAAGACTTCCTATGGACAAGCTATACAAATTAGCGCAACTAAAAGAGATGTATTTTTTTATCACATGAATAGTGGCAACGAAAAAGAAGTAGAAGATAATTCTAAGAAATCTAAAAAAGGTGGTTTAGAAAGATTAGTAGATAATCTTTTTTGAGCCGAAGCCCACGATTGTGTTGAGCATATATTTCATGGAATTTCTTTCTTTATTTCCTTATAAATTCTTGAGAGCTTTCTTGAGCGCTCTTTTATAACATCCGTCGGGAGTTGTTTCATTTTTTTGGCTTCGGTGTTCGGACGCGGATAAAACTTGGATATATTCATAACTTCTGGCTTTATTTCTTTGACAAGCTTTATAGTCTCTTCAAAATCCTTTTCAGTTTCTGTCGGAAAACCACAGATTATGTCAGTGGAGATAGTAATACCCGGAATTTCTTTTCTGAATTTTTTCACAATATCTTTGAATTCTTCAACTGTGTATCCGCGCCGCATATCTTTCAATACTTTGTTGCTTCCCGCCTGCACCGGTATGTGAACAAACTTTATTATTTTCGGATTTTTGTAAACTTTAATCAATTCATTAAGAAAAGGTTTTATGTGCTGGGGGTTCATCATACCAACTCTTATCTTGAAATCCCCTGGAATTTTCACAACTTCTTTTAGCAGCTCCGCAAGATTTGTTCTAATATCAAAGCCGTACACGCTTGTGTCTGTTGCGGTAAGCAGGATTTTTTTGGCGCCGTGTTTTACAGCGTACTCCACCGCCTTGGCAACACATTCAATAGGGTATGACTTTACATTTCCTTTGGCGTTTTTTGTAGCGCAGTAGGCGCACGCATTGAGGCATCCACTTGAAATGACAATCGGCTGAACATCTTTTACTACGGTAGGGATTATGCATCTCATAATCCTTTTTGATTTTAATTCAACAACCTTTTCTCCGTTGAGTGTTCTTCTGACAATATCCAAAATATCTCTGACTTCATCAGGTCCAATCATTGAGTAATTCGGAAACATTTTTTGAAGTTTTTTTGGAATTATCTTTGTTAGGCATCCAGCGAGAATAACTTTCTTTTCTGGAAAATTCTTCTGTATTAACTCTATTCTTGAAAGAATCTTGTTTTCTGTGCTTCCTTTGACTCCGCAAGTTAGCATTATAACTAAATTTGCATTTTCAATTTTATTTGAAAATTCAAATTCATCTTTTAGAATGCTGCGCATAACCAATTCATCTGCCTGATTCGCTGCGCATCCATATGTTTCAAAGTATATTTTCACAAATATTTATTAATAAATATAGTTTATATATTAATGGGGTTAACATGAAGAAAAGCGTAGCAAATACTATATTTGGAACTAAGAATATTTATAGCTCTCTTTGCACTACTCTTGGCAAAAAGTTGGGTGGCGTGCCTATAGAGGTAGATGGGATAAGCGAGATAGGATATAGGATTTCAAGAGCGGGTGTAATGCTGGTTAAAGACGAAAACGGGTTCATATATGAGTTGAATGACACATGCCTTACAGACTCAAAGGATGTGCAAATTAATGCAATTTGTTCTGATTGTGAAAGTTACTGGCTTAGAAAATTAAGGAATAGAGAATATAGGCTTGTTGGAACAACTGCTGAACACCCATATGTATTTGGTAAAAAATTAACTTCCCGCTCCAATGAATTAAGAGAGTATATGGATAACCTTTCTGCGAAGAATTATCTTGCTTTTTTTGGTAATAGTATGAAGGACCTTAGCTTGGTTGATGATGAAGTTATGATTCCATTTGCGGAAAACACATCGATAATGATAGCAACTTTGAAAAGAATTAACGATAATGACTTATACCTTTTAGTCATTTCAGATTTTGACAGTGATGAAAAGTTTGTTGCGAGTAGTATAATTTCAAAGGAAAATGGAGAAGATAAAATCGAAGATATTCTATTTGACTATAAAAGACCGGTAGCTGCTTTTGTAGAATCTGCAAATACAATAAATAAGACATTAATAGAAGGATTAAAGGTATTTTAAAATGGATTATTGCTTGTGTATTCCCAGACAATTGTGTCATTTTCTGTAGCGTTGTACAAATGCGCTCCAATGGGGGAAAGTTTTCCATTAACATAATACAACCAAAAATGCGTGGTATTCGCACATAGATTGTCTATACATTTAACATATGGTCCCCACTGTGTGTCTTTTGTAATAACATCATGATTTTCTTCAAGTAGTTTTAGGACATTGCCAGGGCCTGTATATGTGATTTCCGTCGAGACTTTGTTTCTATTTTGGCTTAGGTATACTGCCAAGCTTAGAATTAATATAATTGCGAAGATACTTAGCAATTTTTTTGTGTTCAAAAAACTCCACCTCATTTATTTTTTTGGTTATTTCCGGAGCAAAGGATGCGAATGTCGCATTTGAGATTATATGGACTGCTGTGAATGGTGCAGCAAGCAGTAACATATTTGTAATTCCAATAAATCCAAACATTGTAACTGATTGTATATTCATAATTGTTTCATAAATTACTGTTGCTAAAATTGAGACCCCAACAAATGAAATCCTCCTGCTGTTTTCATTTAAGTACCCACCTAAATATCCTGCCGCTCCAAATCCGACGGCTTGAAATATTGTCCATGGTCCCTGTCCACCATAGATAAAAAAGTTCGAAACAATTAAGCTTGACGAACCAACCAGGAATCCTTCTTCCTTTCCAAATAATGCTCCGGAGATTATTGCGAGTATTGTCATTAACTCCACGCTTGGTAGCCACTGGAGAGCAACCCTGCCAATTGTCGCCAACGAAATAAAGGAAACAACGAGTGTTACTTCTTTTAGACTTAACTTTTGGATTTGTTTTTGAAGAAGTACATTTATGTAGCTTAACTTTGAATTTGTTGCTTCTTTTTGAAGTTGTATCTGTCTTTGCATACCAAATTAAATCAAAAACATATTTATAAGAATATAGCTAGTTTTCTGTCATAACAATATGTTGTACTACAAAAATCAAAACCATTAAAAAATGGGTGGAATTTAGAATATTGTTGGTGATTTTCATGGATAAAAAAAACAATAAACAGGAAGTTTCTGAAGCCCTCAAAGCGGAGGAAAAAATTAAATCTAAATGGTATGTTTTGGATTTGGACGGGCAGCTGCATGAAATAAAATTTGACGGAAAAAAGATAGATGGATTTGATTTCTCAAAATACCCCAATTTGCTTAAGTTCGCAACATATGAAATTGCTAAAAGAAGGGTATATGACAAAGAGCCTCCTCATGTTGAATTGATGAAGAAGCTTGAGATGGTTGACTATGAGAAAGGAAGTGACTTGGGTAATTTGAAGTACTATCCAAGAGGCCGTTTTGTTAAGAGAATGCTGGAAACATTTGTTTCAAAAAAACTAAGTGAATACGCTATGGAAGTTGAAACACCAATTATGTATGATTACAATCATCCTGCTCTCAAAAAATATTTGAATAGATTTCCTGCAAGGCAGTATGTCGTTGAATCGAGCGGAAAGAGAACATTTTTTTTGAGGTTCGCTGCATGCTTCGGGCAGTTTTTAATGGCGCGTGACATGAATATTTCATACAAGCACCTCCCATTGCGATTATATGAAATGACGAGATACAGCTTTCGGCTTGAACAGTCTGGCGAATTGGTCGGATTGAAAAGGCTTCGCGCATTTACAATGCCCGACTGCCACGCTTTTGTTAAAGATTATATACAAGGAAAAGAAGAAATGCTGAAAAGATTTGAGTTGTCCAAAAAAATAATGAGCGGTATAGGTTTTAATCTTCCTAATGACTTCGAACTTGGGATAAGGTTTGTTAGAGATTTTTACGAGGAACACAAGGACTTCGCAAAGGAGCTCGTCAACAGATGGGGCAAGCCCGCGCTTATTGAGATGTGGGACAAAAGGTTCTTCTATTTTTCCATGAAATACGAATGGAATTATATAGATTCAATGGACAAAGCGACGGCGTTGGTTACAGACCAGTTTGATGTGGAGAACGCAGAAAGATATGAAATAACATATATTGATAGCGACAATAAGAAGAAGCATCCGCTTATACTCCACCTTTCTCCAAGCGGTGCAATCGAAAGAGTGATGTACTCTCTTCTTGAGAAGGCGTGGCTTGACGAGCAACAAGGTAAAGCAGGTATGCTTCCCGTGTGGCTGTCGCCTGAGCAAGTAAGGCTGCTTCCTATTGCAGATAGGCATTTGGAATTTGTTGAGAAAATAGCAAAACAACTTGAGGATAAAGGAATTAGGGTATCTGTTGATGACAGAAGTCTTAGCGTTTCCAAGAAAGTATTCCAAGCTAAGCAGGCGTGGACGCCATACATTATTGTTATAGGCGACAAGGAAATGGAATCAAACAAACTTCCTGTTGTAGTTCGGGAGAAAAGTGAAGTCAAAAAGGATACGATAGATAACTTAACAATTGATGAGTTGATAGAGATAATACTTGAGGATATAAAAGGGATGCCTATATGGCCGCTTCCAGTTCCTAAATATATTTCTAAACAGCCCATATTTTATGCGAGGAAGTGATGAGGTTGTTTGCAGGATTATTAGCAGTTGTGTTCTTTTTAATCGCGTGGATAATTTTAACGCTGATAGTCATAAAAAATGGGCGCAACAACGGCGATATTTTTGTTAATCTTTTCTTTTTGCTGGGAGTGATTTCATTTACGATTTATAGTGTTCAAGTAGGAGAAATATTGTTTATCTTATTAAATGGAATCGCGTCAATCCTAGCGTTCATCAATTTTTATTATATCCCCAATAAGTTCAAAAAGATGAAGAAAGAAATCAAATCTATTGAGATGGAGATATCGGATAATAAGGAGTGATACATCATGAAATTACTTCAGTGGCATAAGCCTTTTCTTCAAAAGAAAAGCCTTAAGGGAAAAGAAGGGGGTATTTTATGAAATTACTTCAGTGGCATTGCGATTATTTTAAGTATAGGGTAACAAAACCAGCGATGAAAACCCTCCCTGAAAACAGGGACGGCGAGGAAAAGGAATTCCGAAATGTTGTTGTCGCTTTGGTTTCCGTTGAAAAAGGCGACGACCCAGAGACAGCCCGCAATGCAATTGTTGCCATAAAAAAACAAATGGATGAAGTCAAGGCAGACTCAATTTTGATTTACCCCTATGCTCATCTCTCAAATGACTTGGCTACACCATCTATAGCAATAACAATATTGAAAGAGATGGAGGCTTTTGCTAAGGAAAAAGACGTTGAAGTTTTTAGGGCGCCGTTTGGGTACTACAAGGAATTTGAAACGAAGGTGAAGGGGCATCCATTAGCAGAATTATCAAAAAGATTATGAAGAGAGCGCTGAAACGATTATAATTCCTGCGGCTGCGTTAAGCAATAGCGCTTTTACGAATGGCGTGGTGGATATTAAGAATGCAAATATGGATGCAATAATAAATATAGCTTGATATTTTCCGATTTCTTTGAATACGCTACTTTTCTTTGATATATATCCAAGTAGTGTGGAATTGAGTATAATCGGGATTGTGATTAACGCACCAAGGAAATAACTTGCCTGCGCATTTAGTGCGAACATTGTTCCTATAGCAATTCCAATGGTAGTATATTTCACTAAATTTATCTTTTTAATTTTAAGTAGTGGTATTGCGAGTCCAAGAAAGATAACTGCGATTGTCCATTTGTAAATTGTTATTAAGAATAATGATAAAATGATTAGTAGAATTTTTTCAGATAGGTTAATCCATTTCTTGTAAATTTTTATTTCGCTTTTTGTGTATAGTGAGATTATGCCACCTGCAGTTGTCGAGAAAGAAACCACAATTGAAAGTATCAATATGTCTATCATGTACTTAAACATCATTTGATATTAATAAACATTAGCAAGAATTTGTTTTGGGCTCGATGGAGGTGTTTTTTTGCTTGACGCACTTTGACCGAAGCCAGGTCCAAGCCAAGCAATCTGCACCTCACGTGCTCACACAACTTAGTCCGCAGCGTTTGCTTGGAATTCTGAGACCCAATTCCTTAACAAACGTGGACCTTTTCAGCGAACAATTGGCTGAATGAACGACGTGCGTGTAGCCATCGAAATGCCCATATACCCCAATATATAGTAGCATCTACGCATATAAATTATTTTCGGTTTCAAAAGAAAGGCATTGTGACTTTTCCATAGCTAAATTTAATGATTCATCTTTCAATACTACAAGCTGTGCCAAAGAATTTGCTATATACTCATCTGTGATTTCAGATTTTGTTTTGTGTTCGTTTCTAAAAAATTCAACTCTATCAAAAAGAGTATGAGCGTACTGAATGCGATTGTATACATCTATTCGTTTGCTTAAAGACATTTCTTCAAATGGTTCTTCTTTTTTTACTTGATCTATTAATTCTCTTGAGTATTCGATGAATTCTTTCAGTGCATTTTGATATAATCTTTTTATACTCATATCTTCACCACTTATAAATAGTAACCTTTGGTATATAAAACTTTCTAAATTACCAATATCGTCTTGTGAGAGCCTTTATTCTTTTCTCTTTTTCTTCTTCATTAATGCTCATCTTTTTTATCTCTTCAACATGAGATAGAAATATTTCTAAATCCTCTTCTATTCGCTTTATTAAATTTCTTCTCTTTTGCTGATTGCTTGCCAGTTCATTTTCCAATTCCATGACTTTGTCAGAGTTTTTACTCTTTCTTGCGTCCTCCAAGTGTTCGTTTATTTTTTTTGCATCATTTGATAATTTTTCCAATTCGTGTAGTAAATGTATCTCATCTTTTGGAATTCCTTCTAATTTTTTTGCTATACTCCTCATCTTTTTCTCTAAAAATTCTTCATATCTCTTATCTTCATCTGGAAAACGCATAACCATATTCTATAATATATTCTTGTCACATTTAAGCTTTTGGATAACCTTTTTAATTGTAGATGGCTAATTGAAAATATGGTTTATTTGCCGCGCGAGGACTCATACATGCTCAAGAAGTGGGTTGAAAAGCTGGTTAAAGGCGACATTTTAGATATGGGCACGGGAACGGGAATTCAGGCGTTCGCCGCCGCGCCAAAGGCAAAAAAAGTAATCGCCGTGGACAAAAACCCCGAGGCTGTGGAGTACTGTAAAAATGCGTTTCACATATTCAAAAATTTGGAATTTAGGGTAAGCGACTTGTTTTCAAATGTTCCTGAAAAATTTGATTTCATAATATTCAACCCTCCTTATCTTCCAGAGTCCAAGTATGATAAGGAAATCGACACGACTGGTGGCAAGGAAGGATGGGAAACTATTGAAAAATTTTTGAAGGAATCAAAAAAGCACCTGAATAAAAATGGAAAAATTTTGATGGTATTCTCCTCATTCACAAATCCCAAGAAAGTTTTGGAAATCGCAAAAAAACTCAAGTACAAGGAAAAAATGCTCGAAAAGAAACACTTCAACTTCGAGGACATTTTTGTTTACGAGTTTTCTATCTAAATCCAAAGCACTCTGTACCTGGAGCCGAGCTCAAGCTGATGTATGTATTCGCCGTATGAGCGCACATATCCTTTTGTTCTAACTTCTTTGCCTGGGAATTTTTTCTTTAGTATTTTCTCAATTGGTTCTGGATCATATATGCGCAGAATTTCTATTTTGTTTTGTGAAACTTCTCCTATTTCGCCGACTATGACTGCTTCGTTACCTAAGATTTGATAAAGAATAGAATCCTCATCTACGCTCTTTTTGAATGCGTGCATTTTGAATTCTTCTATTGGAAAATCTCTTCGTTCAAAAGTTTCCCACTTCCCAACCTTTTCATTAAAATATCCACCGTATGAAAAGTGGCTCGGTTTGGCAATTTCTGTTTCTCTTAACATTTTTTCAATAGTGTTGCTCGTTATATCCAATCTCTTTTCTATTCATTGCTTCAATGGTAACATAATTTTCGCCGAAGTCAACTACTCTTCCTACAATTTGTAGTGATTCAGCATGCGCCCGATATGCGATTAAATCAACAGATGTCATGGTTATACCTCCAGTTTCACTCTTTTGTAACTTATTCCATCATCATTTATATCTAACATTGTGATACAACCGTCGAGATAAGGTCCCGCATTTACTGCGAGTTTATTTACTTTTTCACCTTCTTTAACTTCTCTTTTAGTTGGTATCTCTTGGGCTGAAGGACCAAGTTGGTAGTTCTCGTGTATGTGCCCAAATGTTGCAGCAATGTTGTATTCTGACATCAATTCTTCAACTAAAAATGCAAGGCTTTCATTACCTACATGAGCTTTTTGAGCATACGTTTTTATTTGTTGGTATTGTGGATGATTCTTAAATGCTGTCAGTGGTGCTACACTTCCATTTTTCATTGTAATAAACTGTGCTATATCACCATAACCTTTTGGTGGCTCATGCATTTGAAGAATAACCGTTTTTGGCTTTGGTTTTTGGGTTTCAACCCTTGCGGTTATTTCAGATATATCCAAAGGTGGGTTGTTAGTATATGCATCTATCCCTTTTGGTGTCCATGTCGCCCCTCCATATGGGACAAGAAGAACTTCACCACTTAATTGAATCGTTTTCTTTTTATGTGCATTCACTATATTGCTATATTCTCTTTCTGCTTTTTCCATAATTGCGTTGTAGCTATTCTTATTTTCGTGGCTTCCCGGAATAACATATGTAGGAATTTCTCCGCCGAGTTCAAGAATGCTTTCTAAGTTGGCGTCATAACTTTGGAAGTCTCCATTTACCAAAATTGTATCGACTCTCTCATCTCCAAAAAACTCCTTTGCTGGCGCAAGCGATTTTCCGTGTGAGTCCACAATAAATCCAATCTTCATTATACCACCTCAAATATAATCACTAATAAGTAGTTAATTTATATTTATAAATGTTGCTTTTATGGAAAAATTATGAAATCATTGAATATTGGTATTTTTGGGAACAATTTGGAATTGATGCAGAAAGTAGCGAAGGCATTTGGAAAAGAAGGCACAAAAAGCGACATAACTCTTTATAACACTAAAAGCGGAGAATTGGTGACAACTGCAATTCTTCCCCATTCATATCCTGAAAAAATTCAAACTCTCTTTTACACAATTTATCTTTGTGACTTTCCTGTTTTGGTTGTGGATGAAATCAATAATGAACTTGGTGAGGTTTTGCTTTCCCTTGATGCTGCGAAGTTTGAGAAAGGATTCATTTTCGCAAAAGATTATGTGATTGAGCAGCTGAATGAATTAATTAAAGGAACTTCATTGGAAAATTATGAAAAATTCAATTATGTTGATGATACTTCCATTAATGAGCTTAGGCTTAAAATTTTTGAAATGAGTATTGAAAGGAAAGACGAAGGCAAGCCATACATGTTTGTGGACCATTCCTTTGTTGTCAAAGGTGTGGGGACAGTTGTTCTAAGCATATTAAAAGGCGGCAGCATAAAAGTTTATGACAAACTTTTAGTTCTTCCAGTGGAGAAGGAAACAACAATTAAGTCAATTCAAAAGCATGACGAAAACTACAAGGAAGCGTTTCCGGGAGATAGAGTCGGATTAAATCTCAAAGATTTAAGAATTGATGATGTCCCGCGTGGCGCTTTGCTAAGCAATTTTGGACGAAAAGCTAAAAAGGCGCGAATCAAGCTGAATGCGAGCAAGTTCTTGAAGGAGTCAGTAAAAGAGGGACAAATCCTTTCGGTTGTTGTTGGCATGAATTATGTGACTTTTAAGGTTGAAGTTGGGGATGTTCATCCTGCAGAGGAAAAGTGGATTGTCTGTGATTTTGAGAAGCCAGTTGCATTTATGGAAGGGATGACTGTTTTTGTTGTTAATCCAAACAAGAAGATGAGATTTGTCGGCTTCGGCGAAATTCAGGATTTAGACTAGCGATAGATTTAAATACCACTATTTAGTAGTTATATTATGTTCGAAGGATTAAATAGCATTTACTCTACACTCCCATATTTTACAGAGGAAAATTTTGAAAATTATGAGGGTTATTTAGATCCATCTGTTATAAACATACTCAAAGATGAAGACATTTCTCAATATGGTTCTGTTAAATTTAGCTGGGAGGAATTTAAAGAATTACCCGATCAAATACAAGCTTTTATGAAAATATATGGAAGAGTTGTTTATAACAAAGAACCCTCTCTTTTGGAGGATTACACCAATCTTAATAAATTAGATAAAAAACCTGAAAATTTTGATATATTCTCAAGAGGGAAGATTTACTACTTTTTGGATTATCCTAAAAATGAAAAGGGAGAGATTGCATATAACGCGCAAGATTTCGAATACGACATATTTTACTTGTCTAGCTTATTGGATGATGTTAAAAAAATGGAATTTAGCAGTAATAAACTCAAAAAGAAAGTCGAATTGTCAATAGCGGACCATATCCTGAATTTAGGTGTTTGGTTGCCCTATATAACACTGAATGCAATGGCATTTTCAAGGCACAAAAAAGAGAGAGGTATTACAGATCCTTCTTTAAAAGTATTTACTGAAAATGAGAATATCATTGATAATGAATCTGTTAAATTCGAAGGAGATTTAACGAATGCAATAAAGTTTGGTGAAGAAGCATCTGATATTTTTGTTTCAATTGTTCGTGGAGAGGGTTATAATACATCTTCTTTATCAGATAACCTTAACAACATTGACTTAGAGGGGATTTTGAAAACATATCCAAAGTATAGGATTAGGGAAGGTGATAACCCGCTTGAGAATTACATGCATTCTGTTAATGTGGTAAAACAATTAGATTCTTCTGATCCTCATCCAATATTTGATAAAGTTGCTAGTATATTGTGGAGCGGCGCGACTGTTGGGAGCATACTTACAAGTTTACTAAATAAAGAAGGATATGATGTTGATTGGAGTCTTGTGAAGTATTCTTCGCATGAACCATATTTGATTAAAAATTTGGGTAAATCTCTAAATGAGGATTTGGGTAGTTTAGTAAGAATCATGTATAATCCAAATGAAGCTGATTCTTCTTTTGAAAAACAAATAAAAGCTCTTGAGAGATTTTATGTTAATG
>WALP01000029.1 GCA_015522785.1 Candidatus Parvarchaeota archaeon | reverse complement strand
GTCTAAAAACCTTGTTGGATCCGCCACGACATAATTTATATGTGTAACTACATCACGCAATAAATTTAATTTGTTTTCATCAATTTTACCCCTATTTTTAGCTTGATCTAATCCATCAAAACTAAAAACAACATATATACCGTGTTTCTTAATGAAATCTCGTAGTTCTTTATTCATAGTTGTTCCATTTGTAGTTACGCGTATAGCACCATTATAACCTTGGTCTAAGAGATATTCAACACTTTTTATAAATAAATTAGGAAACATCAGTGGTTCTCCACCGAAAAAGTCTATAGCAGATTTGGCGTCTTTATCATCTAAATTTAGAATAAAATGTACTATCTTTTTCCACATATCAAATTTAATAACTGGATTTTTTTTAAGATGAGGATTATTTCTTTGATCACAATATTTACACTTAAGCGTACATGTAGAATTTAGCCAAACACTTACCAATTCATACCCTCTTCACGCATTTGATTAAGTTAATGTATCATCGGCACATATACCACCTGCGCGGGAGAATACAGAATATCCTTTTAGTGAAGGTGGTGCTTCGTAGGGTATTTTGTTTCGTTCAGCTACAATTTCATCAATTAGTGATGAAATTTCTTTTTCTTTCTCACTCTTTTCAATTTTGTATGTGGTTAATTCCTCTTTTCTTGAGTAACTTGCCATGATATAACTACTATAAGATGACTTATAAATATTTCTACCCTATCCTGTTGTTCTTTTATGAATTTATAAAGAAGGGGAAAGTTGTATATTGGGGGATATTAGAATCTTATAAAAATGGCAGAAGGAGAAAAGAAAAACTGGAAAGAGATAATGAAGGAAAGGCGCCGCAAGCTCTACCAGGAGGCGAAGGCTCGCCGAAAGGAATACCTAAACCGCCCCGAAGTAAAGGAGCGAATGCAGATAGCCAAGGCTAAGGCAAAAAACCGGCGCAAGAAGTACCTCAAGGAGCTCAAAGAGAGGATGAAGAAAAAAAAGAAAGCAAATACTTAATTATCTATTTCAGAGTTCAATCTATCCGCAACTTTGCAGACGAATCCATCAAAGAATTTTTCGTTTATATCTAAAAATACTACTTCTGCTAATGTTGCTTCGACTCCATTTATACTGTGGTGTATATCGATAGGTTTTATAAAATAGATTGGGATATATGAACTATCTGATTTGAGAATTACGGCTGCATTGTCTCCTCTGTCTTCCATTCGTTTCGGTCTGTATATTAGAGGTATATAATCCCCTTCCATTTTATCACCTGAAAACATAATTCTTCTAAATTATATATTAATTTTTCTTTGGCAATTTGTCTGAGTTTTCTTGGGTCAGTTATAGCGACTTGATTTCCAGGAGTGAGTGCTCTTTTCGGATTAACTTTAACCATTGCATCTCTCGCGGGTATGTTTTCTTCCATAACATATACTTCCCAGCCATGATTTTCATAGAAATTTTTGATTATCTCCGCAGCTTCTTTGGTTTCATCTCCATTTCTTAGATGGATTACATCCAAATCTGGAAGAATCTCTTTTTCATATTTTGGATTGAATAAATAGCTCCATGACTCCAAATGTAAGTTTAAATCGCCGACTTTTTTAACTGGTTGTATGAATAACGACATCTCTAAATTCATACTTTCTTTTTTACCAACTACTTCTTTATAGTCGGGAGTTTCTTTAAATTGCTCATAATCTGGGTGGAATTTTACTAATTTGTCAAAATCTGTTATACCCATTTGCAGATAGCCCTCAGAAATCTCTTTATATGGCTTTCCTTTGTAAGTTTCCTCTTTTGGTACACATAAAAGTAGCAGTTCCATTTTTAATCTTTTTTTAGTTTATATGTCTCTTCTTTCTCAATACCATTAAAGTACAATAGTATACCGCCGAACATTAGTAATGGTGAGATTGAGAGCAAGTCATATATTATTGGGTTGTGTTGGGCAGAATTGTAATCTATAATAGCTGCGAATAAGCTACTTCCACCGAGAGTCATAGCGCCATAGCCCAGTATCTTTTCAAGTTTCGATGTTACCATACTACCTAAAAGTAGTTACGTATTTATAAACTTTTTTAATACAAACCTTTATAAACTTCACAATCTCATTCAACATTCCAAATACAAAGGAGGAATGAAAAAAATGAGTTCGGTTTTGCAATACGAAAGAGCAAATTTAGGTAGTTATATGAGGGATGTAGGTAGGAACGAAGAAATAAACAACGCATATAATATAATAAATAGAATTGATAAAAATTTATACCATAGAAAACAACAGTAATAAATAATTAATTGACTTCTTTTTTATTATGAAACTCGGCATTTTATTTAGCGGCGGAAAGGATAGCACTCTCGCGGCGTATCTGGCGAAGAGGATGGGGCACGAAATTATATGTTTGATTTCCATTAAATCCCAAAACAATGATAGCTACATGTTCCACACCCCCTCAATAATGTCTGTTGTCAAGCAGGCGGAAGTTATGGAACTGCCATTGATATTGAAAATAACTCCCGGCGAAAAAGAAAAGGAGCTAAAAGAGTTAGAGGATGCAATTAAAGAGGCAGTTGAGAAATATCAAATAGAAGGAATTGTTACAGGTGCGATAGCGTCGGAATACCAGGCGTCGCGTATAAAAAAAATATGTGATACTCTTGGAATTGAATCAATCAATCCGCTTTGGGGAAAAGACCAGATAGAAATTTTGAAACTCTTGATTGAAAACAATTTCAAAGTAATCATAACTGCTGTTGCGGCGTATCCGCTTGACGACAAATGGCTTGGGAGGCAGATTGACGATAAGTTTATTGAAGATGTAAAAAAACTTAGTGACAAATTCAAGATAAATCCGGCGGGTGAAGGCGGGGAGTTTGAAACTCTTGTCTTAAACTGCCCGTTGTTTAAAAGGGAATTAAAAATTGTTGGCAAAAAAACCAGCGGCGAAGGCAACGCGTTCAGGATGGAAGTGGAACTGGAGTAGTTTATAAATTTCAAATTCTTTCAAATTGATATGTATAAATTAATATTATTGCGCCACGGCGAAAGTGTTTGGAACAAAAAGAACATCTTTACTGGATGGACAGATGTTGATTTGTCACAAAATGGTGTAAAAGAGGCGGAGATGGCTGCAAGGCTTTTGAAAAAGGAAAATCTTTACTTTGATTTTGCGTTCACTTCTGTTCTAAAAAGGGCAATTAGAACTTTATGGATTGTCCAGGACAAAATGGACTTGATGTGGGTTCCTGTCAAAAGAAACTGGCGCCTTAACGAAAGGCATTATGGTGCTTTGCAGGGATTAAATAAAGAAGGTATGGTCAAAAAAGTCGGGTTTGAGCAGGTTTTCAAATGGAGGAGAAGCTATGATGTCCGCCCGCCGGCGCTGAAGCTTTCTGACAAACGCCACCCGATTCATGAGGAAAAATACAAAAATGTAAAAAGAAACTTTCTTCCTTCAACAGAAAGTTTGCACGATTGTGTGAATAGGGTTATGCCATATTGGTATTCTTCAATTGTTCCAAAGATAAAGACAAATTTGGTTATTGTATCTGCTCATGGCAATAGCCTAAGGGGGATTGTCAAACATCTTGATGGGCTTTCAAAAAGGGAAGTTGAAAAGTTGAACATACCTACAGGATATCCTCTTATTTATGAGCTTAACAATAAATTAAATCCTGTGAACAAATATTACCTAGGGAATCAAAAAGAGATTGATAAAGCAATTCATAAAGTTGAAAGTCAAATTAAGTGAAAATCTGTGGATTGTTTGTCGTAATTCCATCTACATTTTTCCTCCATTTTTTAAGTTCTTTTTTGGAATCTATGAGCCAAACAATTATCTTAAATCCCCATTTATGAATTTCCTCCGCGAATTTTTTTGTGAGCATCTTTTTTTCCGGCAAAACCCAGTCAACTTTAATTGCTTTGCACAATCTTAAGAATCCAAGGGTATTTTTTATTTTGTTCACAATTATTAAGCCGGTTTCAACATTTTTATCTAATTCTTTAACTTTCTTCAATGCTTGCGTGTAAAAGGAAGTTAGTATCACATCTTTTTCCATTTTCATTTTTTTAATTTCCTTCAAGATTTTTTCTTCGCTCCCTTTTTCTTTTATTTCAACAAGACATCTCCCTTTGAATTTTTTAACAACAGAAAGTGCTTCTTTTAAAGTTGGAATTTTTTCCCCTTCTCCGGCGTCGAGCTTTCTTATTTCTCTGAATGTCATTTCGCTTACAAACCCACTTCCATTTGTTGTTCTATCCACCTTTTTGTCGTGGATTATAACAAGTTTTTTGTCTTTTGTTTGTCTCACATCAAATTCTACTGTATTAGCACCTATTTCAAATGCCTTTTTAAATGAAAGGACTGTATTTTCTGGGAAATTGCTGCTTGCGCCCCGATGTCCTATTTTTAGCATGATTTTATATTATTTACATAACAAATAACATTTTTGCTTTAGTAACATTTATAAAGCATTACTTCTTAGTAGTGACTAATGGGACAAGATTTATTCATAGGTAGGGGTAGAGAGGTCGCTAGTTTAGAGGATATTCTCTTAAGAAAAAGTGATATTAACATTCATGGCGAGGAAGGAATAGGTAAAACAACTTTAATACAAAATGTAACCAAAGATAAAAATGCGATATTTCTTCGACCTAGTGATGAGGATTACAAAAGTTTTGATTTGGCTCTTAAAAATGTGGAGGGTTTGCCAATATCGGTTAAAAATGTATTAGATGAACTGCCAGATGATTATGTGATATTTACATCTAATCCTGAACCTTACTTGAAAGATGGTATCCCTGAAGATAATCTTCGTTGGCTCATCATCGGAGCAAGGGATGAAATGAAAATTCATCCTTCGGGCATCCCTTACTTTGTTGGTGGTAAGAAATTTAATTTGAAGGCGGCTGACGCTGATGCATTGATGAATTATCTCTCAAGAGACATAAATAAAATACCAAAAGATACTAATATTTATTTGGATTTTAACATTCTTTCCTTGTTAGATGGAGGGAACCATATTAGATATTTTATAAATAAGATGATTAACAGGGGTAACTCCAAATTTTTAGCTCCAAAATCTGTAATTAGTAAATATAACGAATTTGATGAGTACTTTATACCAATTGAACCGACACCTTCAGATAAAAATGACAACCTTAAGTTAGTGGTTTCAGATAGAATTGATTTTAGAGAGGTTATTTCAGAAAGATTGAATGAAAATAAAACTGTTTGTTATATAACCCAAGACCCTAAAGAAGCAAGCGAAGTAAAAAGAAGTTTTGAAAATGTTGATATTATAATCTTGGGTGGAGATACGAATAATAAAGAAGAAGGTATAACTTACATACCACCATCGCGTATCGATTTCGAATTGAGCAAGTATATTAGGAACTTTTTAAATAAAAATAAAGAGAATGCATCTATTATCTTTTCAGGTTTGGAAAAACTAATCCTAAATAAAGAAGTCCCAGAGAACAAAATCGCAGTATTCTTTAGTTATCTTAACAAAAAGTCACGTATATTGAATAGTAATGTCACGTTGCAGATGAAGAATCTTAATAATTTTAAGGGTAGGGATGATCTTGCGGAATTTACTAAGGAATTATTTCCAACAGAAGGTGAATTTTATACAATTTCTCTTTCAAGTGTTGTTGATGAACACCCTGATGATTGGAAGGATGTTTTTGTGCAAGAGCTCAACAATAGAGTTGGAGGTACACCAATCATTGTTGATGATTACGAAAAGATTGATGATAAAAGCAAAGAGGTTATTAGATATCTGCTAAATAAATATGGGCCAATTATTGTTTCTTCAAGGAATAAATTAGATGGGTTTAGTAATTATTTGAGTTTGGAAGGGATTTCTAAAGAAGATGTTGAAAAGTTTATTGAAAATGACTCCAATTTGGAGGTTTTTTTGAAATCGATTGGTTTGGGGGGTGAGTCCGGGTTATTAGAAAAATTGAAGTCTATTGATTTAGATTCTGTAGTTGATGCCTATCCTGTTTCACCAAGAGAATTTTTATCTGCCCTTGAAAATAAAATTGGAGAAAAATCTAAAGATAGGATGATAGAGATATTATCCCATCTTTCAGTTGATGAATACAATGTTCTGAAGTATATCTCTTTTAGCGGGGAGGTAAAATTGCCTGTAATCGCGAATTTACTTAGTCCTACTGCTTACTCAGTGGATGTTGAAGAAAAAGTTGCGGTCATACTTGATAAACTCTATAATATTGGTGTGATTGGTGAAGGAGGTCATGTACCTTCCGTTGTTGTGAATACAATCCTAGATAATGTTGGCAAGCATACTTCATTGGTTCTCCATAAAAGAGCATATACTGCATTTAAGAATATATCTAAGGAACATAAAGAAAGTGATTACGCCAAAAAATCGATAGAGCATCTACTTAATTGGGGAACACTTGAGGGAGAACTAAATGGTAATCTTTCTCATAAGCTGATAGAAAAAGAGATAGCGGAAGTTAGGGAGGAATTACTCAAGTATTGCACTCTTCATGATATTAAAGAATATATTCCTAAAATGGTTGATTTTGTTGGTGCATCGTCTGAGGAAGCGATGAATCTTAAACTTAAACTTGTGGACGCATATAATCTAATGGGTGATTTTAAAGGGGCGTCAGAGTTGTTGTCTAAAGATATTATACCTAACTCAAATGGCAGTAAGTCTGCAAGGGTAAGGCTCGCTAAGTTGCTTTTAAATAAAGGTAAGATTGGTGAGTTTAATAGTTTGATAACTACATTTAAAGATGAATTCTCTGAAGATGATTTGAGATATCTTAACTCTCTTGCAGCCATAAAGTCTGATAATTACATTGACGCAATTAATTCTCTTAGCAAGATGTATCGAGATGTTGATGATGATAGAATTGCATTAAATTTAGGTATTGCTTATATGGGTGTTGGTAAAATGGATAACTCAGAGAGATACTTAAAAGAGGCGCTAAGATCTGAGGACAAAGGTGTTGAACTTTATGCGAGATATTACCTTTCATTTATTACTGATGAGGATGCCAAAGCAATAACTAAAGAATTCAGCAATTATGGGATGGCGCTTCCTTCAGGTATTATTTCTCCATTTTATGGTTGATTTTCCAAAGATTTTAATTAGCAAACACTTTTATAATTAGCATGGAAAGAGAATCTTTCGTTGCAGGACAATTTTATGAATCCAATCCAAAGGCACTTAAGGAGAGGATTAAGTGGTGTTTTCTATCTAGTTTTGGGCCACATGAGTTGCCTAATCAGAGCTTGGAAAATTATTTTGCAGCCGTAGTTCCTCATGCAGGTTACACATACTCTGGCCCAGCAGCAGCTTATGTATACAAAGAGATTGGTGAATTAAAAGGTATTGATACTTTTGTAATCATTGGGACAAATCATTCCGGCGTTGGCCCTTCTGTTTCTGTATTCCCTGGTGGAAAATGGAAAACGCCTTTAGGCGAAATTGAAGTTGATAATGATTTTTCAAAAAGTATTGTGGCACTTTCTCATTTTGCGAAATTGGACACATCTGCACATATACATGAACATTCTGTTGAAGTTCAACTCCCATTTCTACAGTTTTTATTTAAAACTTTCAAAATTGTACCCATCGTTTTTAGGGGAAATAACACTATTAAAGAAGCAAATGACTTAGTGGATTCTATAGAAAAAGCTGCAAAAGTATTGGGAAGGAGAATTTTTGTAATTGCTTCTTCAGATTTTACTCATTATGGTAACCATTATAATTACCTTCCTTTTTTTGGTTCAAGCTTAGAAATAAGGAAAAAAGTTTATGAATTGGACAAAATGGCGATAAGTGAAATTTTGAAGCTACATGAGATACAATTCTTAGATTATATCCACAGAACAGGTGCCACAATTTGTGGATTTGCCCCAATAATTGCAGCTATTGCCTATGCAAAAAAACATGTTAAAAGTGGAAAGCTTCTAAAATATTATTGCTCAGGTGATATCTCAGGAGATTATACCAATTGTGTTGGTTATGCTTCAATTATATTCTGATTTTTTGTATGTCTCCATTTGGTTTAATCTCTTCAAATGCAGTTACATTAAATTTATAGAATACTATGTTTTTATCTTTCCAACAGTCAGATAACAAACCTGCTTTCATACAAAGTGCGTTAAGAAAGTCCTCCTTTTTGGGAAGTTCATTCCAGACTTGAGGTAGGAATAAACCTTCATTATATCCATGCTTTAGAATTACACCCTCTCTTTCTTTTATTTTTTCGAGGTATACCCTCTCTGGCAAAGATAACACAGAAACTTCAATTGTTATTTTGTCAATTTCATTTTTGTTTAGAGGTTTAAATCGTGGGTCGCTATATGCTGCGGCAATTGCAGCTCTTTGCACACCTTCGCCTAATGGGTATATTGGTTTAATGAAGCCTATACAACCTCTCAATTTTTTATCTGGAAAAGTGTGCAATGTGATAAATACACCTCTTTTTTTGTTTATGTTTGTATTTATCACCTTTTTAGTCTCGATTGCTTTTCTTGCTAACTTTATTAATTCCTTGAAGTCTATCTTATTATTGGTATCTTCGTTCCGCATTTTGGGCACCTATTATCCTTTGTTAAATTTATTTTTAATGTTTGCATAAACCTTCGTTCTATTAAAAGTTCTCCGCATGTTGGGCAGTATGTGTTATCATATTTTTCTTCGTTTATATTGCCAAGATAAACATAATTTAACCCCTCTTCTTTTGATATGTTATAAACTTTTTTGAGGATTTCAATCGGCGTCGCCGCAGGCTTTTGCATTTTGTATGTAGGGAAGTATCTTAAAATATGATATGGTGTATCATTCCCAAAATTATCCTTTACCCATTTTGCAAATTCTCTTAATTCATCAAGGTTGTCATTTAATCCTGGAACTATAAGATTTGTTATCTCAATATGTGCATTAGTTTTTTTATATCTTAGTGCGCCCTTTTTTACTTCCTTCAGCTCAGCTGATGAGTATTTTCTATAAAAATCTTCATTGTTTCCTTTAAAGTCAATTACTACTGCATCTAAAAACGGTTTTATGTCCTTTAGTGGTTTATCCATAGAGTAACCATTTGTTACAAATACATTATAAAATCCCTTTGGCTTTGCTAATTTTGCTGTGTCTAAAGCATATTCAAAAAATATTGTCGGTTCAATATATGTATATGCAATTCCCTGCACTTTTTCCTTTTCTGCCGTTTCAACTATCTCTTTTGGAAGCACCTCTTTTTGTGGGAGGATGTCAATCTCTGCCTGGGAAATTTCCCAATTGCAACAGAACTTGCATCTAAAATTACATCCAACCGTGGCGAATGAAAGTGTTTTGGTTCCTGGGTGAAAATGATAAAACGGCTTCTTTTCGATAGGGTCTACACCAATTGAACTTGGCCTGCCATAAACAAGGGAATACAACTTTCCATTAATATTCTTTCTAACTCTACAAAATCCTACTTCACCTTTAGGAATTATACACTTCCTTGGGCAAAGTTCGCATCTTATAAATTCTCCTTCTTTCTTCCAGTATCTTGCAGGATACATAATTAATATAAGTGTGGTGTTAATATTAAATTTTTGTGAAAGAGGATACTAAAACTAAAAAGGTACTTTTGTTATTATCAGGTGGGATAGATTCTCCTGTGGTAGCTTACATATTAAAAAAGAGAGGGTTTTATGTAGAAGCAGTTCATTTTTACAATAGCAAACTTATAAATAAAAAATATATTGAAAAAGTAAAACGCATCTCAAAAAAAGTTGGAATTCCTTTAACTATTATAGATATAAAGGATGTGTTCTCAAAAATTTCAGAGGGAGATAGGAGATACTTTTTTGTTTTATTAAAAAGAGTTATGTATAGGATATCCGAAGGTATAGCTAGGAAAAAAGGATTTGATTTTCTCGCAACTGGGGAAAACCTTGGGCAAGTTTCAAGTCAAACACTCCAAAATCTTTTTGTTATAAACAAATCTATCTCAATGCCTGTTTTGCGCCCTTTGATAGCGTATGACAAAGTTGAGATTATAAATTTTGCAGAGGAAATCGGCACTTTTGAAATGTCAAAAGGTCCAGAGCTTTGTAATATCCTTGGTATAAAACATCCTGTTACACAAGCAAGAGAAAGCGATGTTGTGGGCATCGAAAGAAAGATAGGTATCGATGAGTTAATACAATGGTGACAATTAATTTTTAATTATTTTTTTATTTAACCTCTCGACAAGCTTGTTTATTTCTTCATCTTCCATACCATGTGCTTTGCATCCCTGCTCCAATGTCTCAAGGGACATCATCGGACAACCTATACACCCAAGGCCTGCTTCGAAAAAAGCATTTGCTAATTCAGGATGTTTTTTCAGTATATCTCCAATTGTGTCAGTTTTTTTTATTTTTTCCATTTATTTTTACACCATCAATTTTATCGCATTCATCTTTATACTCACAATATTGGCACATCCACGATTTTTTAGGGTCCATCTTACCTTCTGGTGGCGGGGGTGTGTCCTCAATAAGATGTTTGTGTAACAAACTAAACCTCTCTAATGCATAAAGAGCAGCAGATTCATCGTATGGTATAGTAAACACTTTGCTTCTTAAATTTTTTTTGTCAATATACAAAATTGTCCCATTCCTTATCTTTGTTGCGAACATATATAATTGAAGTTGCATCTTGTGCTGTGGTTTTGCGTCTTTTACTGTATTTATATCACTTATAGACTTAACTTCTACTAACACTTTTTTATTAGAAGATTTTACAAGTATTAAATCATCAATCCTTCCCGAGATTATAAAGTCCTTCATTTTTATTGAAAATGGTTCTTCAGCTGACAAAAGTTCAACTTCAGGATTTTTTTCACTTTTTAGGACATCTACCACAAACTCGTGAACGATATTACCAATTTCAAATATTTTTAGTAAATCCGCTTCCGGTTCTTTTGGATGTTTATAAGAAAACCAAGTTTTTCTAAGACAGCCCCCTATTTCAGAAGGGTAATACCTCCCAATTTTTTTTGGATGCTCTTCTCTTTTTATATAATTACGAATTAATTCATCAAAATTAAACATGTATCATCACTGTTTTATTTCTCCTTCTCTTAAAAGTTCGTTTAATATTTAAATGTGAACCCCCTTAAAATAGTTATGCTTAAGCAGCTCGAGAGTGAACTTAGATTAAGAGGATTCAGCAATGAAACAATTAGGACATATACTTTTTATAACAAAAAATTTTTGGATTTTATTAAAAAGCATCCAAAGGATGTTAGTGAGAAGGATGTTAAATTGTACTTATCAAACTTAATTGAAAAGGGAGCATCAAACTCCACTATAGCATTAGTTAAGTCAGCGCTTCTCTTTTTGTATTCTGAAATGTTGGATAAAAAATTTAACATTAAAACGCCAAAAATACCAAAAAAAGTTCCTGTAGTTCTTACGAGGGAGGAAGTGAGAAAACTTATTGATTCAGTAAGTAATAAAAAGCATAAACTGATTTTGGAACTTTTGTACTCTACAGGTATGCGTTTGAGCGAATGTGTTAATTTAAAAGTGAGAGACATAGAATTTGATGAAGGAGTAATATGGGTTAGAAAAGGAAAGGGGTCAAAGGATAGGATTATAATCCTATCAAAAAAATTGTCAGATGATTTGAAATCCTTTGTATCAAACTCTGAAGGTGATAGCTTTGTTTTCAAGGGTAAATCTGGGAACCTATCAAAGCGCGCCGTACAAAAAATTGTAGGCAATTCAGCTAAGCGAGCAGGGATATCAAAGAAGGTTTCACCACACACCTTGCGCCATTCATTTGCAACTCACCTTCTTGAGTCTGGGGTTGACATAAGAAAAATTCAAGTTTTGCTTGGACATTCAAATTTATCCACCACACAGATATATACCTCGGTGTCAAAATCAGAACTTAAAAAAATAAAAAACCCATTGGATGAGTTGGAATGAAAGAAATTCTTATTAGGTTTAGAGATTATGATGGTATAGAAGATTTTCTTAGAGCCGTCTTTTATCGGAACAATGATTTGGTTGTTCCAGCTCTTAAATTCTTGAAGAAGGTTTATTCAGGAGAAATGATGTATACAAGACGCTGGAGAGCTTACATCTCAGAGCTTTTTGGAGTTTTCCCTCTTGATGAAGATGATGAAACTGTTTTAAGGGCAATTATTTCCAGGTATACTCCTCCAACCGGGCGGGGCAAAAAACCATTTTTACATGTTCTAAATTCGAGCAAAAATCAACTTACAGAAGATGAGAAAGATGTTTTGAAAAGAGCAATTGAATGGAATTCAATTACCTCAAAATATTATAGTATAATAAAAAAATTAGAATCTGTGGGGCTTATGGAGAAGAAAAATGGGAGATACATAAAAAGCAGTAAGTTAAATGATCGTGCAGAAAAAATAACTAAACTTATGTATTCATTAAATGAAAGGGATTATGTTTATTCAGGTAAGTGATGTGAGGTTGTAAATAGTGTGCTAAGGCACGGAGCTTTTCAGTGTACCTTCCATTAATTGATAGTTGCGTTCTGTCATTGAGTGTGAGTTCTAAGTAATCATTATTACCAATTGAAGATATAAACTCTAATGGGATTCCAATAAGTGTTTCCCCTTTTTCTAGTAGCAGTCCCTCTATTGCATTTTCTCCATATAACCCTAATGAGAAGTTTCCCACTTCTTCCCCATTCGCGGATACCAACACTTCGTCAATATACAGTGCTCTTTTCATGTTTATCTAAAGGTATTTGATATTTAAATGAATTTTTATATTCGTTGTGTAAATTTGTATCTTACTAAGAGTGAATTTTGCATAAATTAGAAAGTTATATAAATGCTTTTTTTTGTTTGAAATTTATGAAATCAATTCAAGTTGCTTTAATAGGGCTGGATAATTCGGGTAAGACAACCATTGTCGGTAAATTACAACAAAAGAAGGAATTAGAAACTGAAAAATTTTCAGTTTATTCCTTTAAAGAAGGAAGTAGCCTTGTTTACCTTACAGACACCCCATATAATATGGATGAACCAAAGGAGATGATTGCTCTTCTTAAGGAATCTGACGCATGTGTCTTGTGTGTGTCTGCTGTTGATGGTGTTAATCCTAAACTTGGGGAACTAGTTTTACTTCTTAAATTCTTGGACGTGAAAAATGGAGTGATAGTGATAACAAAAACAGATTCATCCACTGTTGATGAAGTTGAATCATTAAAAAAGAAGCTAAAGGCGGTTTTAATTGAAACCAATCTCAAAGATGCGCCTATAATCGGCATTTCTTCCATAACAGATGAGGGATTCACGGAACTAAGGGAAGAGTTGGTTAAATTAAATCCAGTCAGCAGGGATGAAAGCGGGGAATTTGCAATGCCAATTGAAGTTGCAAAAGAAATTAAGAGTGGTTTGACAACTTTATTTGGTATAATCTCTTCTGGAAAAGTAAAGAAATATGATAAATTGTTTATTATGCCGTGGGGTAAGGAATTTGTAGTACAGGAGATAAGTTTACATGGTGAAGTTGTCGAAGAGGCTAAAGCTGGTGATAGGGTAGGTATATCTCTCAAAGGGCTTTATCCATGGGATGTTCAAACTGGTGACATCTTGACTGTGGAAGGCAGTTTCGAAAAATCAAAGAAATTGAAAGTAGAAATTGAGATTAATAAATTCTTTAAGGATGAGTTAAGAAGCGGGAGCGAAGTTAAATTAAATATCGGAATTCAAACATTTCCTGTTTCTATTGTTAAACTCTTTAAAGATGGTAGCAGTGTTGATTCTGGAAAACCTGGGGAAAAAATTGAAATCGAGGTTGAGTCAAAGCTTCCTTTTGCGTTCAAAAAAGGGCAGTTGTGTATCATGATTCATCCAGAAGCGCATTGGCGTTCTATTAAAGTGGTTGGGCATGGCAAAGTGTTGGAAGGTGTCGAATGAGCGAAGCCAGATATGGTATAACTTTAGGTTATGAGAAAGACACTTGTTCTATCTGCAAGAAAAAAAGAGAGGTTAGGTATATTTATGATAGGATTGAATTCTTGGTTGTCCGCGTGTGTGATGGATGTGCAGCTAAATTGAAAGATATGCCTATTGAAGAAGCAGTTAAAAGATATGGCGAGAAAACATCTAAAAAGCATATTGATATTTTGACGAAAGAACAAATGAAAAAATCCGGATTTGATATGAAAGGATTAAAGGATAAAGCTGCTTGATTTTGTTCCAATTATCTTATCATTTATTGATATTTTGCATGTAAATCTGCCTTTTTTTTCAATCCCTTTCTTTAAACCATCATATTTTTGTATATCAAACGTGCAGAAAATTTTTGCTTTAGTGTCATCCCTTTTAAATTCCGCGAATGGAAATAGTCCAACCAACAATTGAATAAATCTCCTTGCGGCGTCTTCATTTTTGAACCTGACGACAGTTCCTTCATATTCTGAGTGGGTTATCTCAAAATCTTCGGTGGTTATTATTTCATAAAAAATTCTATTTGCTGCGGCACCTGTTAATATCTCTTCTTTTAATCTTTCAACTTTTATCTTTGAATGCGCACTTTTGGATATAGTTTTTGTGGCGCCTTGAGATAAAATTCTAATTGAAAGAGTATAATCCTGCTGTGGTTTGATTATATTTGCAGTTTCAAAAGCGACGGACAAACTTTCTAATGGGGATAAAATCTTAACACTCTTTCCTTCAAGTATAAATCCAAAATTGTAATTCGTAATTCCGATTGGGAGATGATTTATGAAAGCATATGTCATGTCGCTAATATTATTTGACAGAATATCTTTTGCTATGTTCGAAAATTCTTTTAATGAAATCATCTTATCATCCTCGCAATAACTTTAATTCCATACTCCGGTTCTTTGAAATTTAGAATTCCGTTTTCTTTTAATATCTTTTTGGCTTTTTTGACAGCGTCCCCTCCCATAAAACATCCAAACACTGGAACTTTTGTTTTTTTGTGGAAATTTACCAGAATTTTTGCAACTTCCTCAGGTTGTGTCATTGTCTGTGGAGTCAGTGCCAGCAGGATAAAATCATAAAATTTTTCTTTGCTTAACACATTTAGTGTTTTTTTATACCTCTCTGGCTTTGCGTCTCCGATTATATCAATAGGATTTCTTTTGCTCCAATGTAAAGGAAGGATTTTGTTCAGAACAGTCATTGCATCTTGGGGTATATCAACTAAGTTCAAGTTGTTTTCTTCGAAGGCGTCGCTTGCCAGAACACCAGCACCACCAGCATTTGTTATTACAATACCATTTTTCCCCTTTGGAGCTTTGTTGTCTACAAAATATCTCGCAATTTCAAATAACTGATGTAAGTTTTCAACTTGGATTGCTCCGCATTGCTTTAGCGCGCCTTTAAACACACCTAACGTTGATGTAAGAGCGGCAGTGTGCGTTGCTGCGGCTTTTTCTCCTGTTTTTGTCAATCCGCCTTTAAGCACTATGACTGGTTTTTTTGTTTTTGACACTATATTCATAAATCTTTTCCCATCTTTTAACCCTTCAATATAGAGGCATATTGCCTTTGTTTTTTTGTCTTTGCTGAAATAGTCAATAAGTTCTGGAAATCTCATATCTAATGCATTTCCTATTGATACAAAAGAGCTCAAACCTACTTTATTTTGGATTGCCCAGTCTAGCACCGCAACGCCGAGCGCCCCGCTTTGGGAAACAAAAGCTATACTTCCTTTTTTTGGCATCTTGTTGAAGAATGACGCATTCATATTGTTGTGAGGATTGATTATACCAAGACAGTTTGGCCCTAAAATCCTTATATCATACTTCTTTGATATTGTTTTAATTTTATCTTCTAGTTCGTTATCTCCAACTTCTGAGAAACCTGATGAGATAATTATAACACTCTTTATCTTCTTTTTGCCGCACTCTATTAGCACTTTTGGAACAATCTTTGCTGGCACCGCGATTACAGCTAAATCAATTTTTTCATTTACATCAAGCACGGACGCGAACGCCTTCTTTCCGAGAATTTTTTTAGCATTCGGATTAATTGGGTAAACATTCTTTTTCTCTTTTATCAGGTTCTTGAATATGTCGTGTCCGACTTTCCCTTTAAATATGGAAGCGCCAATTACCGCAATTTTTTTCGGGTTGAAGAAATTTTTCATAAAATATATACAAACACTATATTTTTATCTTTTAAGGTGGTTCTTTTTTTATGGGTATTTTTATTGTTGTTGATGGAATTGATGGATGCGGAAAAGGAGAGCAGATAAAGAGGTTGCACAACTTCCTTTTTGAGGCAGACAAGAGAAATGTTATTCTTACTACGAGAGAGCCCTCATATGGCACTTATGGCGTGACGATACGCAAGATTTTGAAAGAGGATAAGGACCCATATGAGAAAGCAGAGGATTTGTTGGAGTTATACAGCAATGATAGGGAAGAACATCTTAAGACGACAATCAAACCCTTCTTGAACGAAGAAAGCGGCGAGATGAAAAAGTTCGTGATTTGCGATAGGTATTACTATTCCACATATGCATTCCAGCAGGCGCAGGGAATAACTTTTGAAAGGATACATGAGGTTCAGAAGAATTTTTTAAAACCGACAATAGCATTCATCTTGGATGTTCCTCCTGAAGTCGCGCTTTCGCGTATAAATAAATCTCGTGACGAAGTGGAAAAATTTGAGAAGCTGGAGTTCATGGAAAAGATAAGGAATTATTTCCTTAAATTGAAGGAACAGTTAGATGACAATATTGTGATTATAGATGCGTCTAAGTCCAAAGATGAAGTTTTTAGTCAAATATTAAAATCATTGAAAGATAAAAATCTTATTTAGAATCCAAATATTGATGGTCCAATTTTATGGAGGAGTATGACAAATGCCACTACTACAGCGGTGATTATTATAACAGTATATGGCGATATTTCTATCTTGCTTTTGTATTCGTCATAATACTGCATTATCCCGCCGTAGCTTGCAGGTAGCCTGATTTTACTGTCACTCATAGAAAGAATCAATTTTAATGGGTTTATAAGTTTTCTGTTTTGTAAGGAAAAGGAGTGGGTGGGAAATAGTTCGTCTCCTGTTCCCTCTCCACCGCGCAGGGCGGCTTCTTCGAAAAGGATGGCAACATCCGACTAAGCGCCTTTTGGCTTGCACCAGTTGGGCTAACGATTTCACCCGCGGTTCTGCAATGTCTGTCTTTCGACATCATGTTGCGCAGAGCGCGGTAATTTTCTGCGTCAGAGCCCCGCATTTCTGCGGACGGATTACTCCGCCAACTTTTCAACCTTCTTTCCCAAGGCTTTGACGAGACTTCGTCTCGGCACAAGCGACGAAGTCGCTATGTCTTGGTAAGAAAGGCTTTGGTGGACGAGCTTCCTCACCATCTTTTCTTTTGGAAAGAAAAGCTGGACCAAAAGAAAGACGGCGGCAGTTGCCTATCCCACCCACATTTTGATTGTGTATTTTTCTTTTATAACACTTACGCATACGCGATTTCTGAGTCATACAAGTTGTTTCTCACAGTTGTTTCTGTTCCGAATAAATCGTTCCATAATAACTAATACACTTCATCCTTTGGGTTCATATTTTTTTCATTTAGCAAAAACTTGTAAGTTTCCCACATTACAGGGAGCAGTTCTTTATAGTCAGCCAATGTGTAAATCAAACTGAATCCACAATTTTTGTTTTTGGTTACGGCGTCGGCAATTTTTCTGTTTATGCTTTCTTTGTCTTCATCTATAATTGAGTATATCCACATATCCATAGAGAACAGAAATTCCTCTTCGAGATTTTTTGCGCAGTTGGAAGTATAATTTTGTTCTGCCTCAATAATGGGGTTCTCTTTAAATACCTTGCCTGCACCTTCCCAACCCAATTTTGCGAATTCAACTTTTTTTAATAGATTAAACAAATCAAATGGATTATCCACATTTCTTGAGTAAATTTCTATTAACTTGGTGTTTGTTTTTATTCTGTTCCAGTCTGCCATTTTTGAATCACATTTCTTTTTTTAATGTGTTTTCATTCAATTCAATCTCCAATCCTCCGTTAAGAAGATTTTCTAAATTTTCTATATCTTTATCCCTTAAAGTTGAATCCACATCTTGGAAAAAAGTATAATATATCTTATACCTTTCCATAAAATAAAGAAGTTTATGAATAGATTTTAATGGGTCTTTGGGATTTATACTTTCCATAAGAGTTTCGTGGAATTCATATTTGTTGTTTGCTTTTTCAAATCCTTGCGCAAGGTACTGTGAGAGCACACCTAATACCCTTTCGTATTTATCATATTCCTCATTGGATACATATTCGTCTAGTTTTTTTAGCATTATTTTTGGATTTATGTGTAAATACCCTTTCATTTACCTCACCTGTTACTATTATAAAGTAGTAATTATTTATAAACTTTACTAAAGCTTACGCTAAACTCAAATCCATCTAGAAACTTTTTCTCTTTCTTGGCAACCTACCTTCTTTTCTAAAGAAGGCGGCAAATGAAAAGATATCAAGTGCCATGCATAGGGAAACACACAATAAGCGTGGTGCGATTAGTAGCCGTAGACTGCTTCTTACGAAATTACATCTCGGCTCTATCAACGGGGTCTTCTTCCCCAGCACCATGAGAGACTCTTTTTGCGAGCGGCTTCACGCTTAGATGCTTTCAGCGTTTATCCGCTAGCGCGTGGCTACCCGGCGTTTGCCCTGTCGGACAACCGGTTAACTAGAGGCACCGATCCCTCGTTCCTCTCGTACTAAAGGGACCCTCCACTCAGTCTCCCGACACTTCCACTAGATAAAAACCGTACTGCCTCGCAGCGTACTGAACCCAGCTCACGACCCCCTTTAACCGGTGAACACCCGTACCCTTGGCTGCTGCTGCACAGCCAGGATGGGGGGAGCCGACGACGACGTAGCAAGCCGCGGAGTCGATATGAGCTCTCGTCCGCGACAACTCTATTACCCCCAGGGTAGCTTTTCTGTCATCACAGGCCCTCAATAAAAAGGCTCTGTGGTTCGCTAGGCCCGACTTTCGTCCCTGCTTTCCGTGATCTGAGGAAAGCAGTCATGCCAGCTTTTGCCCTTACGCTCTACTCCGGATTTCTGACCCGGATGAGCTGACCTTTGGGCGCCCGTGATCCTTTATCGCGGGCGTGCCACCCCAGCCAAACTACCCACCAACACATGTTCCTCAAGTTCATCTTGAGGTGAGTGTTTCAGATTCAGGTGGGCAGTGTTACATTGGCGAGTAGATGCCAACTAGCGTCGACATTATCAAACCTCTCCTGCCTACGCTATACACCAAAACCTGAAACACAAATGCAGGCTGTAGTAAAGCTCCTGGGGTCTTTTCGTCCCAATGGAAGTCTCTGGCCTTTGCACCAGAATAGTGTATTCATAGGATGTTAGTTAGGGACAGCGGAAACCTAGTTACGCCGTTCGCAAAGCCATCATTTAAATGGCAAGGCATTGCGCTTGCTTAAGAAGGTCACAGTTACCTCCGCCGTTTACCGGTCCTTGGCCCCCTTGAAAAGGGGTTTCAGATACCGGCACTGGGCAGGCGTCGCCGGTTGTACAAGTCGTTTCCGATTAGCAACCAGCTATGTTTTTGTTAAACAGTCCAGTTTCCCTTGTCACTGCGACCTGCAACAACACTTCTCAAGGAAACACTGTCGCAGGTACCCCATCTCCCGAAGTTACGGGGCTAATTTGCCGACTTCCCTTAACTAACTTAGTCCTACACGCCTTAGCCTTCTAAGCCTGAGACACCTGTCCCGGTTCTCGGTACGGCCGCTTGGAATCCTTCCTGCTCAACTTTTCACGGGCTCCGGGAGTCGATGGAACTGACAGATGCCAGCCGTTCCAGATTTAATCCGGATCTCTCCATTACGGAACTTCCCGGATTTATCTCTGTTAGATAGCACGACGGTGCTACTCCACCTATCCAGAAGCGTCATTGAGCAGGCTTTCGTTGCCGATCGTATCCAAGTGGTGCAGGAATGTTAACCTGCTTCCCTTTCCCCACTGAGGAATTACCAAGTGGGTTAGGACCGACTGACCCTCGGCTGACGATGCATTGCCGAGGAACCCTGGCTCATAAGGCGGAAGGGATTCTCACCCTTCTAGGCTACTACTACCGGCAGGATCTTCAATATCGCATGGTCCATCAGTCCTTACGAACTAACTTCTGCCCACGCGACACGCCTCCTTACCACACACACCTCATAGAGATGTGGTCTGGAGTATCGGTAGCTGACTTAGACCCGTCCATTTTCCCCGCCAACAGCCTTGACCGGTAAGTTGTTACACACTTTTTGAAGGATGGCTGCTTCTAAGCCTACCTCCCGGCTGTTTATGGCTGGTGACAAAGTTCAATTCACTCAGTCAGCATTTAAGGACCTTAACTCCAGTCTGCGTTGTTCCACTTTTGGACACCGAGCTTACCCCGATGCCCCGACTCTTGTCGTCTACACTACTGAAGGATTCGGAGTTTGACAGCGCACCGAAACCTTTCGATCCCTGCGTACGCAATCAGTGCTCTACCCCTCCAGCAAGCTCGGACAAGGCTGAGCTTAGGCTCATTTCAGGAGGAACCAGCTATCGCCGCACATGATTGGCCTTTTACCCCTATACCCAGCTCATGGGAGCGCTTTGAAAGGCAGCACCCCTACGGACCTCCATGGGAAAATTAATCCCCATTTCATCCTAGCCAGGCATAGATCGTGCGGCTTCGGGTCTGGTCCCAGTGACTCCACGCACTTTCATACGTCGCGCCTCGCAAGCTGCGCGCTTGTTGCTTTCGCTTTGGGTACCTTCCTATCTGAAGTTACCCTTGCCACTGAGACAAACTCCCTGCCACATTATCCGAAACACACGTTGCAACCCTGGAACTAACTCCTTCGCTACAACTGCCTCGCGACAGCTTCACTCAAGAACTAGCCTTTTGAGCCGCAACACACTGTAACTGTTAGGTTTCAGGTTCTTTGCACCTCCACTTCTGGATACTTTTCAGCATTCCCTCACGGTATTAATTCGCTATCGGTCTCGGAGAGTATTTAGGGTTGGAAGTTACTGCCTCCCATTTTCCACGAGGAATTTCAACCCCATGTACTCTGGAAACTGCACCACCCTCTTGGCTTATGCTTACAGGACTATCACCCTCTATGGTGTCTTTTTCCAAAGAACTTCAGCTTAACCTCAAGAGTGGCATATGCAGCTCCAAACACCACATCTCACACGCCTTGCGGCGCGCGATTCAGTTTGCCCTATGCCGCTTTCGTTCGCCATTACTCACAGCATCTCGATTGATTTCTTTTCCTCCCGCTACTAAGATGTTTCAATTCGCGGGGTTACTCCTTGCAAAGCAAGTGACACACATCACTGCGTGCCGAGAAGTCTCATTCGGGGATCCACGGATCTTAGCCTGCGTGCGGCTACCCGTGGCTTATCACAGCTTGCCGCGCCCTTCATCAGCATCCGAGCCGAGCCATCCACCTAACAGCGTAGTTGCCTATTATTCTGGTGTTTCCCTATGCACGACATCATTGACCATGATACATGGCACAAGTGGATGCCTTTACTTCCAAGTGCATTTGACTCTGGAAGCACACGAAGAAAATAGGTTGAATCACAATTTTGGTGCTCAAAGGCACTATTGGCTTATCATATATCATCAACCTAACTTGTTAATGAGAAATTTCCGCATTTATAAATGTTACGATATTTGATTGAGAAATATTTATTATCTTGAGAAAACTTTATTTTCATATGAATAAATGGATTGTTACTGCGATTGTTTTGGTTTTATTATCCTTATCTTTTATATTTATGTTAAGTATTTTCTCTCCTGAAATTTATTTGTATTTAGAACGGAAGGAGAAAAATATCAATGAGATAAATGTTGAGTACATAACTCCTCGAGCGATATTATATGTTGACTTTCATGATCATTATGGATATGGCGTAGGGTATTCAAGATTAGGTAATTTGTCGAAGTACTATTGGTTTGGGTGTTACATCTATAGTTGTCCTGAAAAATTTAATCGTTCCAAGTTGGAGATTTTAAGCAATTATTGGGTAAAGGGGAATGCATCATTGGGGTGGGATAAGTCACCATTTTTAATATTACATCCACACATAGATGAACGATCCTTACGATTTAGCGGATTCCATATTATCGCTGGGCAACTGAGTATTTGTTTTAGAAATACAGACCCAACAGAGAGGCATTTTATGACTGATTACATATATAATTTTATGAAAGATTTCAATGCGACCCCGCAAGAGATATGTAGAAGTTTATCAAATGGTGTTTTGACTAGGTACACATTTTTTGATCACATTTCTAATAAAACTGTTACATTGTTAAAATTAAGTAGAATAAACTATACTGTTAACAACTTAGAGCCAAAAGGTTATGTTGGTATAACTGGTGGCGGGTGCAAAGATGGTAATGTATTCATTAAGCTTGTGGCAAAGAGAGATATAAGTAGTTTGTATTTGAGGTGTCATATGATTTACATGGCGGAGCATGTTGAGTATGCGTGGAGTAATTTTACTTTAACTAACCTTTCTTTTGGAGAGAATGTTAGTTATATACTAGTGAATGACTCATGTGAGATGCTTGGGGCTTTTAAGTGTTATGATAATTTTGGAAATGAGTATTACAGACGATTTGAGGCAGGTCCTGGCGGTGCACCAGCATTTTCTTTTTAGAATAATCTTCTATGATGATCATCTTCTCTTACGAACATCGTATTTTCAATTAACTATAAATTGTCTTGATACAAAGTATGTTACGCTAATTTATGTTTGGATATTCTTATACTTCTTCGAAATTAATTTTCATTAAGGAAGATAACACACTTATGGTAATTGCCGAGCAATAGTTAATGAATTAAATAATTCAAGAACATTTTTTTAATATTTTATTAATGATTTCTGTTGTCGAAAACCCCGGCTTTTTCTTATCTGGAAATTCTTTTAATTCCCAATGGGGATTTGTATATGCTTTTGTTTTTTTAGTATTAGTAGAAGTTATAGCGACAACTGTTGGTTTAAGAAAATTCAAGAGAGCGATATACTCTCTTCTGGAGTTAGATTTATCCGGAAAGACGTAGTCTACTCCTTTTATTCCATCCATAACTTTCATTCTGTGGTATTGGTTATTTATTGGTCTACACCCTCCTTTTTTCTTATGCGTAAAGCTATCTGATTGGATTAATATTATTACAATATCAGCATACTGTTTTAACATTTTTAATAAAAAGATGTGTCCGGGGTGGATTATATCAAAAACCCCTTTTTTTATTAAAACTGACTTTCCAGAAGCCTTTGTAGCATCAATAATCTCTTTTAACTTATTTTTATTTTTTATAATCATATAAATAAGATTATACTTTAAATTTAAATATGTTTCAATTGTTTAAAAAACATTTTCATAAAAAGTGAACTGGGAGTCCAAACTGGCATTTTCAGTGGATTAAAATATCTAAAATTTTGTTGGTATCTTCTAAATTTTCAAAGATATAGTCAGCACCAGCTTCTTTTAACTGCTCTTTAGAGTAAATACCTGTTGTAACTCCAATTGCAGTTGCTCCTGCTGCCTTTCCAGATTTTACATCTTGTGGTGTATCCCCAAAAAGAAATACATTTTTATTAAATTTGAACCCAAACCTTTCCTCACTTTTCTTTATTGCTAATTTAACTAAATTAACTCTGTTAATATCCTCATTACCAAACCCACCAACTTTGAAATAATGATTTATGCCTGCTTTTTTTAGTTTTCCCCTAGCAATAGGTTCAAGGTTCCCAGTTACTAGTCCTATTATGAAACCTTTAGATTCAAGTTCACTCAAAAGTTCTTTAACACCATCCAATAAGACAACTTCATCTTGATCAGAAACCCTATTAAAGGAATCAATCATTGTTTGCATACAATCCTTTAACTTTGACAATATCTTATGTTCATCTATACCTTTTAATTTCATTAATTCAATGATGATTTGTTGATCTGTCATTCCATGAGCATTTATGTCATTAATGCTTGCTTCAACACCATAAACTTTTTTGAATGCCTCAGGAAATGCGATGCTATCTTTAACCTTTGAACTTTTAATTAGTGTATTATCAATATCAAATAAGACTAATTTATTCATAGAAATTACAAAGAATTTATTCTTTATAAAAAGTATGGACCGGGAGGGACTTTCAAACACCCACGAAAAAGTTCTTTTCCGTGCACGCTTTTCTTTTAAGAAAAGGGTGCTTTTGAACCCCCAACCTCCCGCGCACTTGAAGCCCCCCTCGAGTTTCTTTTCCTCAAGGCTTTCTTTTTGAAAGAAAGGCTTGTGCAAGGCGGGCGCGCCACCAATTGCGCCACCGGCCCACAATCTTTAAGACTAAATTTAGTATTTATAAAACTAGCGAGTTTATTATTCCTTTAGAAAAATTATTTCTTTATCTTCACCTATTGGTTTTTCGACTTCTCCTTTTAGTTCATCCGTTTTAGATTTTAATAGCTCAAGAGCATTTTTTATGTTTATTTTTCTTGAAATGACTGGCACAAATTTCTTTCTCATTCTCACAATATTTGGACCCATAGCAAATGCAACCAAAATCTGAACATCATTTAGTAGTCTTGAAATTTCTTTTGCTTTCTTAGGGTCGCCATGTACCTCTTCTTTAGAGGAGGTATTTTTCCTTTCTTCGAGAAAAGTTAGCTCTTTATTTTCTAAGTTTAATTCATATATTAAGTAAACTTTTGCTTCTCCGAAATGTTCTTTTGTAAAATTTATTTTGTCGTCTGTTGCACAGGTAAGTTTGATTTTCATGTTTTCATCAATAATTTTAGTAAATATAAACTTTTTAAATTTACTTTACATCAAGTAGATATGAACAAACGCCAAATAATTTCAAAAGCAAAGGAATTTGTAAAGCAGAAAATGTATAATGAAGAGTCTGGACATGACTGGTGGCATGTTTACCGCGTTTGGAAGCTTGCGAAGAAGATTGCAAAGGAAGAAAAAGCAAATGCTTTTGTTGTCGAGCTTGCGGCGCTTCTTCACGATTTGGAAGACCACAAGTTTGTAAAAAAGAAACAAAATATTGCCGGGAAACTTTTGAGGAAGCTTGGCGTCGACGAGGAAACAATTTCTCAAGTTGAATATATCATTGATAATATTTCCTTCAGCAAAAATGTTTTGAAAAAATTAAAAACAAAAGAGGCAGAAGTTGTTCAGGACGTCGATAGGATTGATGCTCTAGGCGCGATTGGAATCGCGAGGTGCTTTGCGACCGGCGCAAAGCTTAACCGCCCGATTTACGACCCGAACATAAAACCAAAAGTTGATTTAAAAAATTACAAAGGCTCGCAGACAAGCGTCAATCATTTTTACGAGAAACTTTTTCATCTTGAAAAGCTGATGAACACAAAAACTGGAAAGAAAATCGCAAAAGAGAGAACAAAATTCATGAAGCAATTTCTTAAGGAATTTTTTAAAGAGTGAATTAGATGATACAAAGTAAAATTGTTATAACCCCAAAGATTGCAGTTCCAATTGCGAATTTTTTCACATCAATTTTCCACTTCATCAAGAGTGGTCCCGTAATTACATAGAAGAATATTACTTCTCTCAAAAGGAACCTCACTTTTGACGAAAGTCCGAGCATCTGCAAAGGTGTTGCGCCGATTAAGATGAAAGACATAACGCTGAGAAAATCAAATGCGACGTCCGCAATCCACGCGTATGTTAAAAATTTAAGCTTTTTGAACTTGAACCAAAGCGGGATGTAAATTAATCCAATTATGAATTCCTCAGTAATACCAGCGACTGGAAAGTGCGCGGAGTACATCGCGCGAGTCTCGTAGCTCGCTATGAAACCAATTGTGTTTGTTTTTAGCTGGGCAAAGTAATACGCCAAGTGGCGCATGACTTCAGGAATTAAAACAATCACATAAAGAAGCGCGAAATCTTTCAAATTGGTTTTCTCTTTCACATATCCAAGCTTGTCGAGAATTTTTTTGAATTGCATAATCAAGAAAGCTCCCGCTAGTTTTTAAATTTTATTTAATCACTTTTTTCTATGAAAAGTATTAGAATTTCTTGGTAAAGCTTCTTAGCACCTTTCTAAGAAAGTTGCATCAAAGAAAGTATTTCTCTAAAGAAATTTCTTTTGGTAAAGCTTCTTTTTTAAAGAAGGTTTGTAGGAAGGCAACAACTAGTGGTAGATTGCGCAATGCAAGGAATTGTTTTCTTGCATCCACCTTTATAATAAAAGGAGGTGATCCAGCCGCAGGTTCCCCTACGGCTACCTTGTGACGACTTTACCCCTCTCGCTGAGCGAAGATTCGAGTCTCACTGTCCGAAAACAGAGAGAGCCTCATCTCCACCCAACTCGAATGGTATGACGGGCGGTGAGTGCAAGGAGCAGGGACGTATTCACCGCGCCATGTTGAAACGCGGTTACTAGGGATTCCGTCTTCACGAGGATGAGTCCCAATCCTCGATCCGAACTGAGCCTTAGTTTAGGAGGTTGGCTTCACCTTTCGGTGTCGCAGCTCATTGACTAAGGCATTGCAGCCCGCGTGTAGCCCAGGGCATTCGGGGCATACTGACCTGACGTCGCCCTCACCTTCCTCCTGCTTACGCAGGCAGTCCTATTAGTGTGCTTTCCGACCCGAAGGTGGGAAATAGCAACTAATAGCGAGGGTCTCGCTCGTTACCTGACTTAACAGGACGCCTCACGGTACGAGCTGACGGCGGCCATGCACCACCTCTCAGCGCCTCAGGTAAGCCCTTTAGGTTGACCTTCACAGTGCTGTCGGCCCTGGTGAGATTCCCGGCGTCGAATCCAATTGAACCGCAGGCTTCACCCCTTGTTGTGCTCCCCCGCCTATTCCTTTAAGTTTCAGCCTTGCGACCGTACTCCCCAGGCGGTCTGTTTAATGCCTTCGCTTCGGCACTGCATGCCCACGAAGGACATGCAACACCTAACAGACAGCGTTTACAGCTGGGACTACCGGGGTATTTAGGACTTTTCCGTAGACGCTTTGCGCGTAGCGGAAAGGGTCTATCTAATCCCGTTCGCTCCCCCAGCTTTCGTCCCTCACCGTCGGACCCGTTCTAGTCAGGCGCCTTCGCCACCGGCGGTCCTCCTGGGATTACAGGATTTTACTCCTACCCCAGGAATACCCCTGACTTCTCCCGGTCCCTAGCTTAGCAGTATCTCTGGCTCGCCCATACGTTGAGCGCATGGATTTCACCAAAGACTTACTAAACCGGCTACGGACGCTTTAGGCCCAATAATAATGATCACCACTTGGGGCGCCGGTATTACCGCGGCTGCTGCCACCGGTCTTGCCCACCCCTTATTCGCCAAGCTGTTTACACTTGGCAAAAGCCCATGCTTAGCATGAGCACTCGGAGTTGCTCTGTCACCCTTGCGGGCATTGCAGAAGTTTCGCACCTGCTGCACCCCGTAGGGCTAGGACCCTTGTCTCAGTGTCCTTCTTGGGGCCCTCTCTCTCAAGACCCCTACTGGTCTTAGGTTTGGTGAGCCGTTACCTCACCAGCTGCCTGATCAGCCGCAGACCTATCCTCAGGCGGAATTTAGGAGAAAGCCTAAACCCTTTTGATGTCAGAACTTTCCAGTATCTAACACCTATGGGGTATTAGCATCAGTTTCCCGGTGTTATCCCCCACCTGAGGGTAAGTTGTCTACGTGTTACTAAGCCGTTCGCCGCCAGCAGCACCCTGCCAGCAGACTTGCATGGTTTAGCCCAACTCCGAAAGCAGTGATCTCCAGCAGGATCAACTGGAGTTCTGGTCGCTTTTTAGTTGCACAATCTATTTCACTTGTTACCTTCCTACATCATAAGCAGGATAACCGCTTACTCATCACTCTCTTTGTGCCAGCACGCAATGCACCGGCGAGAGCAGTGACTTGTCTTTTTTTGTCAGAAATGGAAAAGACTCTTCACTCTTAACCTTATCAGGTCCATCTGAGTCTTGGCCAGGGATCTCTGACAAAGACTAGGAGAGTGATTATATCATCTATCTCCCGTTTATCGTCACAGAAGTTTAGAGAAATTTAGTTATTTATAAATCTGTCGGTATCATCTGGTTACTTTATAGTCGGTGGATAAATTTCTTTTTTTACTGAATAATATTTTTAAATCGCTAATTCCCCAAAGGATAATCGTTTTTATAAATCCCTCATTTCGAAAGCGCCTGTCTGATAATGTTACTCTCATCTTAATGTTGTATTTAACTTTTATTCCTCTGGCCCGCTTTGCGAAGTCCAAATCTTCACATACAACATTTTTCCACCCGCCGTATTTTAAGAGAATATCTTTTTTTATTGCTATGTTGTTAACGGGCATCCAAGGTATTTGTAATATGTAATACCCCGCTTTTGCAATTACCCATACTATTCTTGAGAACAAATTGTATAAGAATTTGTGAAATATTGTCTTTCCAGTATATATGTCTAATCCGGCAACTGCATCATAATCGTTGTTTTCAAAAGAATGTTTAATATACTTGACCCAATTTTCATGAGGAATTCCATCAGCATCCAACATTGCAACTATTTTATTTTTAGCTTGTTTGGCACCGTATGTTTTTGTTGGACCTATTCCTCTACGTGGTAAATTTAACACTTTTGCATTAAACTTCTTGGCTATGGCTATTGTTTTGTCTGTGCTGTTAGAATCAATTATTATTATTTCATCACCTTTGCTTAACTGCTTTTTTAATGCGCCCAATGTTATTCCGATATATTTTTCTTCATTTATCGTTGGGATTATTACTGAGATATTTACCATGTGTTCACCAGATTATGAAATGCGGGGGAAGGGACTTTCAAACACTCGCTAAGTTTCTCTCTTAGCGCAGGTTCTCTCTTTTCAAAGAGAGAAAGTGCTTTTGAACCCTCGCGGACACTAAGTCACAGGATATCAAAAGCCTTTTCCGCAAGCGCTTTTCGCGAAAAGGGCTTCTTAAGTCCTGCCCCTTGGACCAGATTCCCATCCCTTCTCCTCTAAAAGAGTGGAAGGTTTCTTGGGTACCCCCGCATAAGACTAACTAATTTTAGGGGTATTTTTAAAAGTTTTGAAATAATCTTTCTTTAAAGAAAGATTAATTAAAGAAATATCTTCACTACTTAGCTCTGGCTTTTTCTTGCTTTCTCTTTCTCTTTCTTTCTTTAATCCTTTTTTTTCTTGTCTTCCAGCGACATTGCCTTTTCTTTTTCCAAGTTCTTGAACTTCTCTTCATGTTTTCACTTTTTTAGTTAGTATATCTTGTTTTTCAACAAGCACAACATTTAAAATGTTTTTGAAAAATGCTCCGACCGGGATTCGAACCCGGGTCATCGGCTTTCTATACGCCCTTCTTTGGTCGAGCTTTCTTTCAAAGAAAGGTCGTTCGAAAGGCCGACATCCTTGACCGGAATGTCCGAGTTTTCTTTTGGTAGAACTTTTCTTTCCAAAAGAAAAGGTCTCTAGACTATCGGAGCATAATAAAAACGTGGGGATAGCCTCTTTTAAATCTTTCTTTGTATAACTTTCTTTAGTTTTGGCCAAAAATCAAGTAAATGGGTAATGTGATTTTTTTCGATTTTTTTGTTTAATAATCTCTTGAAAATTGAAATGTATTCATCTGTAATTTTATCAATTGAGTAATATCTTTTTAGGATGGAGAATGATTTTTCTTTCATTCTTTTAATATCTTTTTTGTTGCTTGATATTTTTTTAATTATTGATGATAAACTTTTAGTATTCCCTGATTTAAAAGTGAGTCCATTCACACCATTGCGGATAATATCTTTTGAACCCATCTTATCCGCACCGATTAAAGCACATTTAAATGCCATAGCTTCTAAAAATGTTATTGGACACACTTCGGTATCAGATGCTGATATAAATACATCAGCAGAATTGTAGTAAGATGCTAATTCATTGTCTGGAATAAATCCTGTGAATATTATTCTGTCATTTTCTTTAGATAATTGTTTGTATTTTTGTAGCTGAGGTCCTGTACCTCCAATGATTAAGTAAATATTCTTTTCTTTGCTGGCATCATTGAACGCGTTAATTAATATATTTATTCTTTTCTCAAGGCTAACTCTCCCTAAAAAGAAGAATAACATTGCACCTTTTGGAATTTTATATCTCTTGCGGATATCCTTCGTTTTTGTTTTTTGAAGTCTGGAGATATCAATCCCATTTGGGATTATCTTGATATTTTTAATATTGCCCTCTTTCTTCAGTCTTTTGGCGATTTCTTTTCCAAGAGCAATTGTTACCTTAACCCTTCTATAAAATAGCCCGATATATTCCCATGTCGGTTTTTTTAAGATTGTTTTTACAAGTTTTTCGTTTTTTCCATTTGTTAGATGTCCTGTGTACTCACTTAAAAGAGTATGAAACACCCCAACTGATGGTTTTGAATACTTTTTACTCAAACTTAACCCCATCAATCCCATTATGAATGGTGTATGGATATAAAATATATCGGGATTTTCCATTTCAACAATTGCGTTTATTTTTATTGCATTTTCAACTTTAGTAAGTAAATATCCGCTATACACTTTGACTTCACGAGCGGAAAAATAATACACCCTAACCCCCTCAAAATATTCCATGTGTGTTTTTTTTGAGGGTGCAAAAACTATAACTTCTACACCTTTATTCTTTAGTTCTTTTATCTGTTCTTTTATTACAGAGACTACACCATTTACCTGTGGAGAAAATGTATCTGTGAATATTGCAATCTTCATTTTACATCACTAAAAAATATGGCCCGGCTGAGATTTGAACTCAGGACCTCACGGTCTCTTTCACTTTTCTTTGGTACAACTTTTCCAAAGAAAGGTGTTATCAGCCGTGCGCTCCAACCAGGCTTCACCCAAACACCACTTCTTCCGTGCACGCTTCTTTTTAAGAAGGGTGCTTGTTAAGCTACCGGGCCAATAATGAAATAGAAAAAGAGAATCCTTTTAAAAGTTTATGTCTGTGCTCCCCACATAATTAATCCTATTCCTGTCATGATAATAATTAGGAAGTAGATAGTTTGAAAACTCTCCAAATCTTGCCTGAAATCATATCTCTCTTGCGGAGACTCAATAAATACATTCAACATGCCGCTGAAAAGCGATGCCCAAATAACAATTCCTATTACAATGACTGCGACACCAAAGAATATTTTTCCCATTCCCATTATTCCACCTTACCCATTGCAACTAATCCTGCGATTATTATTGCAATTCCTACTGCTGGGCCCCACATACCCCACTGCTCATTTATGGCATTATATGTTTTGATATCCATCCCGATAGAGAACAAAAAGTCTGGAGATGTAAATGTGTATATCACAAATATTCCTAATATCATAATTAAAATCCCAATTATAACTCCTCTTGTACTTGTCATATGCTTTCTAAAAGAGTAATCATTAATAAACTTTTTAGTCAAACATCCCTGGGGGTATTATTATATCTTCCTCACCTTTTTCTTCTGGAGGATTATTTATAGGATAATCATTTCTAGAAGAGGATTTGCTTTTTGAAGTGCCAAGCATTATATATCCTTGCTGCTAGTGTCTTTTTCTCTTTTTTAGGAAAAGATATGTAAATATGATTATAATAATTGTAATTACTGTCCCAAAAAGCCAAAGTTCCATAAAAGTCTAAATGGATATTAAAATAAAAGTTTTTGCCTACTCTATCCAATCCTTATTTTTAATTTTTTCAGGCAAGTATTTTTCTGAAACGAAGCTTATACCTCTAGTTACTAGCGCATCAAGTTCAACCTTACCTTTCATGTCCTTCATCCTCTTGAATTGTTTTTGCCATTCCTTATTTTCCTTGAACCACTCATAGTTTTTTATTTGCTCGAGCCTTTTCTTATCGACATCTTTGAATTTGATTATTTGCCTTTCTAACCCATATTTTTTTATGTCTTCTGCTCTCATACCTAAAAACTTGGCATTTGTAATTGCGAGTTTGTTTGAAAAGTTGGCTAAGGCGATTGAGCCATACTTCAATACTGAAAAGATGTAGAATCCCCATGGGTCAAAGTCAGTCAATACCAAAATTGGAAGTTTGTACTCATCACTCAGTCTTCTCAAAAGCCTTCTGATACCACGGGTTGCCTGTCCCTGTGATGCGATGATTACACAGTTGTTTTTTTCCCAGAACTTATCTTCGTTTAGTCTTTCCCACATGGCATCTTTTTCCATGTATAAAACAAATTTTGCATCGACTTTTTTGAATTCTACATCTTCGGTATTTGATGGGATTGCCCATCCACCGCTTCCCATCTTCGACAAGTCAATAATGTCGCCTCTATCTTTGATTACTATTTTTCCGGCTGCTGCTCCACTTTTCTTTGCGTTTATGTGTAATTCTTCTCTAGCAAATCCTGTCAAAAGCTCTAAGTCTTCAATTGCCTGGTTGCTTTCTGTTTGTTCATCAACTACATCAATATTTGTTCCTTTGATTGTACGTCTCATTGCGTAGAACACCTGTCTTAAACTTAGGTGCTTGTCAACTTTTAGCAGTTCTGTTACTGTAGCTGCCGCTTCGATTGTCTGCACGAATTTTCTTATGTGTGCCACGTTGAAGAAATATCTCTTTGACTTTGAAAGCCCGAGTTCAATCATTTTTGTTTTTGGATTGTAATACACGTTTGAAAGTGAACGGATAGGAATATCTAAGAATGGATTTTCACCGGATTTTATTTCTTTTAATATCTGTTTGCCAAGAAGTTCTATTTTTTTGATTATTTCCTTATTATTCTTTGGCATCTTTATCTACCTCACTATCAGCTTTTCCTTTGTTTAGCACTTTTTTGAGTCCATCAATTATTTCTTTTTCTTTAACATCTGTTATCTTTGATAAGCTATATGCCAATTCAGGAACATAAATTTCAAATAAGCTCCTTCTTTGTGCACTTCTTTTTTCTCTATACTTGGCGCTGAGATATCCTTTAAGTTTCCTACCACACTCCTGGAGTGCGAGTTTCATTTCTTTAATTATAGCTGGATATCCCGCAATGGCAGATTTTCCTTCTGAAGTGTATGGAACCCATACGCTTGCTATGTGAACAATTATAATATATGGTCCGCTTGGTAATCCATTTGATGCCACATTTTCAACCTTGTATTGCTTCCAGCTTGTTTCCTGAATTGCTTTTGTTATAGCGCATCCTGCAGCGTCATAAACTAAGGGAATTTTATTTGCATATCTCAACCTTTGGGCTGTTCCAGTATTTTTAATTTCCCCACCATATGCTATTGCTGCTTCTACAAGGAATGGAATCCCTTTGTAAACCGCTGGCTTTCTTGAGACAACCGCAACGAATTCCGCCTTTGTGTCTTCAGTTATACTTTTCTTTAATGCATCTTTGCCGATTGGGCTTAAGCAATCAGTTGGCGGTCTCTTTAGGGGTGCTTTTTGAAGAGCCCTCAACAACTTTTCAATCTCTCTTCTTGTAAGCTCTTTTGGTTTTGTGGATGGGTCAATATCAAGCTTTGATAAAATTGAATCCGCAATTGCTCCACTAACTCTGCTCAAGTCGTTCATCAAAAATGAGCGTATATTCCTTGAGGATGTTACAAGTAACATATCTTTTAACTTTCCAAATTCCAACCCGTAAGGATGGGGTTTTATTTCTTTTGGTTCTGGTGGAAGGAATGTTGCGGTTCGCTTGAATACATATTTTTTCTTATTTGGATCTGAGAATATTATTGTCGCGTGTGGATTTACGATTGATGTTCTTCTTAAAAATTCATATACTGATTTTTCACCACTTGATATGTAATCTGCTTCAATCACGACAGAAATTTCAGTTCCATGCTCAAGTGAGAAATTTACATACTCTTTGTTTTGAACTATAGGCTCGTTATTGTCCGCGATAGTTATTTCCATTTGGACTGCTTTTCCCTTTTCGGTTTTTGATATTATTTTTGCGGGAATTCCAGTTGTTTGCTGCGCGTAAAGAACAACGGATGAAATACCAATTCCCTGCTGTCCGCGAGATTGCCTTAGTCTATGAAATTTAGAACCATACAATAATTTTCCGAAAACATTTGGGATATTTTTTTCTATTATTCCCGGGCCATTGTCTCTTATTGTTACTCTGTACTTCAATGTTCTTTCTTTTATATCCGCTCTTTCATTTTCAACATAAACTTTTGGCTTTTTCAAGCCCTCTTCAATTACTTCGACTTTTGTGCCATCGACATTGTATGTTTTTCTGTTTCCGTCGACTTTTGAAGCACGTAGTTTTTTGCCGAAATGCATAAGTTCCCATTTTTTGCCTGTTTTTATTATATCCGCAAGCGGCCTGTCATCCCCTTTTGGGATTATGACTAATCCATATTCTTCTTTTTTTATATCAACATAAATTTCTGGAAAATACCATTTCTTATTTTTCTTGTAGTAGTTATGACCATATTCCTCTGTTGCATCAAGAGAATTGTCAACTGCTTCTTTTACTACCATAAGCATGGCTTTGATTGGACTGTCAAAACCAAGTAGGTGTTTGTTTTTCTTAAAGAATTCCGCTACGGAAACTGCCTTCATTTGGCTTCCGAGTTCCTCAGCAATATCATCAAATTTTTTGTCGGCCAATATTTCACCAATTCATAATCTCTTCTTTTTTCAAAATTTTTCTTTCTTTCTCGAGCATCGAAAACACAGTTGAATGTTTACTTCCAGATAAAAGCATTTCTATTGCTCTTTTGGCTACCAACGCTCTTTTTGTTTCTCCGATTATACAAATTGTTTTTCCATACACAGATATATATGTTTCTGTTGTCCTCTCAATTGTTTCTTTTGATTTTCCTTTCTCACCAATTACTCTTCCTTTCAGGCGCTTCATGGAATTTTCCGTTTTTGCCCAGTCCTTCAACTCAATAATCTCAAATTGATACCCTTCTTTTAGCAATAAAAGTGCTTTTGCGGGAGAAAATCCCCTACCAATTGCTTTGACAATCTTCTGGGTTATCCAAGCGTCGAAAGAGTCGCCCGTTATTTTTACTTCTCCTTCTTTGGAGATTTCAAGGTTTGTGTGGGTTTCTTCTTCTATTTCTCTCTTAGTTTCGCCTTTAGTCCCAATTAGAACTGCTACTCTCTCTTTTGGAATTTTTAAAACTTGTTCAAAATTATCCATTTCTAATATCTCCCTTTATTATTTCTTTATAAACTTTTTCGAAACTTGGGGTGTTTATACCCAATTTTTTGAACCATTTCAATATATTTTCTATATCTTTTCTTAATAATTCGTCCGCGAGAGGATAACCTTTGATTACTCCTTGTCCGAAATCAATGAGGTATGGAACTTCGTTGAAATTTAGGATATTATATTCACTTATATCACCATGGACCAATCCTTTCTCATACATTTTTTTTAGGTACTCTAAAATGATTTCCATCCATCTTTTTGGGTTTTTTGGAGGCATATTCTTTGCGGATGGAGCAGGAGTGTCATCATCCCCTATGAATTGCATAACTAATACATTGTTGCGTAACGCTATTGGTTCCGGGGCGTTTACACCCGCATTGATAGCAATTTCAAGATTTTTGATTTCTTTTCTTGCCCATGCGAAAACAATGTCTCTCTTACTTTTTTTTATTTTTTCAAATCTTGGGTCGCCATAAATATACCTCCACATGTTATTGAAGCTGCTTGTTTCAGTTCTGTAAACTTTTATGGCAATTGGTTTTTCATCAAAATTTTTTCCAAGGAAAACGTTGGCTTCTTTTCCAGTTGATATAGGCCCAATTATGTAATCAATATATCCGTCGCTTGACAGCTTGTAGATGGTTTTCATTGTTGATTCATCGAACACTTCCTTGAAAATCTTGAATTTTTCCTTATCCTTTTGCATATCTTAAAAAGGATATATCCCTTTATATACTTTTGACGCAAAAAGTAATTTAAATGCGAAGATTCTTAATTTATTAGGTGAGGTTGATGAATACAGTAACAATTGGGGGCAAAGCCGGCGAAGGTGTGAAAGCGTTCGGGAAATTATTTTCCAAGATTATTTCTCAATTAGGATATTACATATTTGTTCTCGATGATTATCCGTCTTTGATAACAGGGGGGCATAACTTCAACAAGATATCTTTTGACAAGAAGCCGCTTTATAGCCATTATGTTGAAACAGATGTGCTGGTTGCGATTGACGAAAAAACAATCAAGCAACACAAGAATGAGTTGAAGAAAGGTGGAATTATCATTTATGATTCAAATTCAGTTAAATCAAAAGGCATTGGAGTCCCGTCGCTTGATATCGTCAACGAAGTTGGAGGGACAAGAATAATGCGCAATGTCGCTCTTTTGGGGGCTCTGTCGTTTGTTTTAGGTATTGACTTCAAATATGTTGAGAAAGTTTTGAAGGAGACTTATCCAAAAGCAGTCGAGAAGAATGTGGCAATCGCGAAGAAAGGTTACGAATTCGCCAAAAAGAATTCAAAAAAAGTTATGGTACTGAAAAAAATTGGTTCTCCGAAGGATATAATGACCGGCAATACTGCTATTGCATATGGGGCTGTTAATGCGGGATTAAATCATTACATAGCTTACCCAATGACTCCTGCGACGTCAATACTCCACTATCTTGCCAAGAATTCATCCAAATTTGGCGTCAAGGTTGTTCAGGCGGAGAACGAGATTTCAGTCATAAACATGGCGCTTGGCAGTGCGTACGCCGGAGCCAAGACAATGATAGGAACATCCGGTGGAGGATTCGCGTTGATGAACGAGGCGTTGAGTCTGGCGGGGATGTCTGAAACCCCACTTGTTATTGCTGAGATACAGCGTCCCGGACCAAGCACAGGAGTTCCAACTTATACTTCACAGGCGGATTTGAATTTTGTCTTGAATGCGGGGCACGGCGAGTTTCCAAAAATAGTTGTTGCGCCCGGAACAAACGAGCAGGCGTTTTACAAATCTGCTGAGGCACTTTATCTCGCGTGGAAATATCAGGCGCCGGTGATTGTGCTTGGTGACAAGCATCTTGGGGAGAGTATCAAGACTATTGAAATAAAACTCTCGAAGGCGAAGAAGGCAAAAGGAAAAATTTCAAAGGGCGGCAAGAATTACAAAAGGTACTCAATAACGAAAGATGGTGTTTCGCCGATTGCATTTCCAGGTACAAAAGACACAATAGTTAAATCGTCAAGTTATGAGCATGATGAGTTTGGAATTACGACTGAAGACCCTGTTGTTGTCAAGAAAATGCAGGACAAGCGATTGATGAAAATGAAATCAATTGAAAAGGAAATTGAGAAGCTTGAGGCTGTCAAGGTTTATGGGCGCGGCAAGAATGTGGTTTTAACTTGGGGCTCATCGATAGGGGCTGTGCTTGAGGCTGCGAAGCAGTTGAAGAACGTAAAAATTGTTCAGCCAATTTATATGATGCCTTTTCCGAAAAAAGAAGTTGCAAAGCATTTAAGGGGCGCGGGCAAAATTGTTTGTGTTGAAGCAAACGCGATGGGGCAGCTCGCGGACTTGATAAAGTTGCATACCGGAATTGAAATCGATAAAAGAGTATTGAAATATGACTCTCGGGAGTTCAACCCGACTGAATTGCTTAAACAGCTTAAAAGGTGGTTGAAGTGAAATTAAACACCAACGCGGAAATAACATGGTGCCCCGGATGCGGAAATTTTGGCATACTTGCCGCCTTAAAGAATGCCGTAAATGATTTGGTGGCAGAGGGGACGCCAAAGGAAAACATAGTCATAGCAAGTGGTATAGGATGCCACGCGAAGATTGTTGATTACATAAATGTTAATTCATTTTATTCAATACACGGCAGGGTGCCGCCCACTCTTACGGGAATGAAACTTGCCAACAAAAACTTAGTTGCAATTGGATTTGCAGGCGATGGAGATATGTATGATGAAGGGATTTCCCATCTTATTCACGCAGCAAAAAGAAACACTGATATAACGATGGTTATCCATGACAACAGGGTTTTCGCGCTGACTACGGGGCAGTTTACTGCGACATCGCCGAGAGGATTTAGGGGAAAATCCACTCCAAACGGGAGCGTTGAAAACCCGTTGAACCCGCTCAAGCTTATGCTTTCCGCCGGAGCCACATTTGTCGCGAGAGGATACGCCGGAAATCCAAATCACCTGAAAGAATTGATTAAGAAAGCCGCCAGGCACAAGGGTTTTTCATTTGTGGAAGTGCTTCAGCCGTGTGTTGTATTTAATAACACTTATCAGGAATACAACAGAAAGGTTTACGACTTGAGCGAGGACAATCATGACACCTCAAGCTTGGACGCCGCCATGAAAAAAGCGGACGAGTGGAAAGAGAGAATTCCTATAGGTGTGTTTTACGAAAAAGAAAGCAAGGTATTCGAGGATAATTTTTAAATTTACTAATTCCTTCAGTTGGTTTAATATTTATTTTCCATATGCAATTATTTTACCACTAGCTGTATGAATTTCTCTTAAGCTACTTGGTGGGGATTTTATATTATTCATCCCTTTACAATTATGGTTTTCAGGTAATCTATGTTTTATACAAAAATATTTTCCACAGTAATTACATTTAAATCTATCTGATAAAGAGGAATATCTTTTCTTACATTTAAAACAAAACTTTAAATCAGTACGTTGTTGTTCATAAATTTCTTGAATTTTATCCATACTTATTTCATATTTCTTACTAAACAATCCAAATGTAATTGGAGTTGTTATTATGAAGAATTTTTTTTTATATGTATCTATTACTTTTTCAAATATACTCTTTCTTTTTACGATCTGTGCTACATACACTCCTTCTGGGATAGATTTATTAATTACTCCTTCATCATTGGTTATAAAATGTAAAATATTGGGGTTATCCTCAAATATATCATCATCTATTCGATATAGGTTAACTTTGAGATTAGGTTGAGGGATTGATAGTCTATTACGTAAAAGGAGTTTAAGTTTAATTCTTTTTGGCTTGGGTAGTCCCATTAAAATGAGAATAAGTTATGAATATAAAAAGGTTATGTCATAAATTATCATTATAAACATTTTAATTATACTATTTGTTATAGAAATATTAAGTGATAGTATTATGTGTCAAAAGATTATTACATCTCCCTCAATCTTTTTATTCTTTCTTCTATCGGAGGATGAGTTGAGAATAAATAAACAAATCTATTTCTCTTGGGCTCCGATATAAACAGTGGCGCGACTGCGTCGCTGACTTGAAGTTTTCCGGTATTATATTCCTTAATTTTTTCGAGAGCGCTTGCTAGTCCATCGGGGTATCTTGTAAGCTGGGCACTTGACGCGTCCGCCAAAAATTCTCTCTTGCGGGAAATCGCCAGCTGTATTAGCTTTACGGCTATAGGTGCGATTATCGCAAGTGCCAAACCAATTAGTAGGAAAATTCCCGAGTTTTTGTTTCTGCTTCGCCCCCTAAACCAAAGCGAGCGAAGAAATATATTGCTGATTATGACAACGAGTCCGATTAGTACAGACACAAGAGTCATGAACTTTATGTCATAATTTTTAATGTGAGACATTTCGTGTCCTATGACCCCCTCAAGCTCTTCTTTGTTCATCTTTTCGAGCAGTCCTGTTGTCACGGCAATTGACGCGTGTTCTGGGTCCCGCCCCGTTGCGAAGGCGTTCAAGTCCGGATTTTCAATAACATACACTTTTGGAGTTGGGATGTTTGCGGCGATGCTCAATCCCTCAACAATGTTGATTAACCGCGTGTACTTTGGCTTTGTCGCTGGCTTTGCTCCAGTTATTTTAAGGACAATTTTGTCCCCTTTGTAATAACTCACAAAAATTTGAACTATCGCAATTAAGGACGCGATGGTTATGAACAAAAACGTCAATTCGGGATTGTAAACCTCTGCAATTGCATACGCGAGAAGTATGAAAACAGGAATGACTAAAAAAATCAAAAGGATTGACTTGATTTTGTTCTTTCTTATCTCATCGAAGAAGTTTGCCATTCTAGAACTTTACTTTAATGGGCTTTCTGTCAACTTCCTTTATCTTCAGCATTGGCTTTTCTTTTCTTCCCATTGATTTTGCAATCCACACGCCAGGAATTGTTTCAACGATGTTATTGTATTGCAAAACTGAATCGTTGTAAGCCTGCCTCGCATATGCGATTTTGTCTTCTATACCGCTTAACTCTTCCTGAAGCTGAAGGAAATTTTCGCTTGCTCTTAGCTTTGGATAATTTTCCGCGACAGCAAAGATTGTCTTTAGCGCGCCGGCAAGTTGGTTTCCAGCCTTTACTTTTTGCTGCGGAGTTTTCGCGCTTAACATTGCAGTTCTTGCTTTTGTAACATTCTCAAACACGCTCTTTTCGTGCTTCATGTAACCTCTCACGGTCTCGACAAGGTTTGGCACCAAATCCGCTCTTTTCTTTAACTGGACATCTATCTGCGCCCAGGCGTTGCTTATCCTGTTTTCCAGCACAATTATCTTGTTGTAGTAATATCCAAAGAACACTGCAATTAATATAACCGCGCCAATTAAAGTAAAAAACATTTTATCACCCCTAAAGTTCGTCCTCAAGTCCCTTAAGGAGTCCCTTCTTTTTTAATATTTCTACTTGATTTTTTCTGTATTTGTAAAGAACGTCGCCCTTGGTATCCGGTTGGAATTCCCAAGGCTTGAAGATTATAATGTCTCTTTCTCTTAGCCAAAGATGTCTCATTAGCCTGCCTGGAACCCTACACACCCTTACCTTTCCGTCAGTGCCCTTAACTCTCATCTTAGCATATCCGAGAAGTTGTTCTATCATCCCAATCATCTCTCCATTTTTTGGGAATCTTAATCTAACGGGGGGTGTATTTTGTTGCATAATAATAACCATAGAAGATTGTTTTATAAAACTATCCATTCAAAATGTATATCTGCGCATGGAGCACGCCGTTTGTTTCTTTTGTGTTATCTTTGTCTATAATTTTTTCTTCAATGAGTTTTGACACAATGTCATTTCCTGCAATGTTTGCTATGGTTGCTTTTTCTAGTTCTTCAAGAATTTTTTTGAAATCTACAAGCTCGCCCTTGAAAAAATGTTCGGATATTTTGAAATCTCCAAATTCCTTTCCGAGAATATCCTCATCGCAGACAGCCACGACTCTTTCCTCTCTAGTTTCCTGCATAACTTTTTGAACTTTAACCCAATATTTCATGCTTTCTTAAAGAGGCTGTATCTTTTTAAAAAATGTGGTACGCCAAGAGCCAAAGTGGCAACTCCAAGCAATATCAATGTGATTTTCATACTAAACACGTCAGTGATATATCCTCCTATTATCACAAACACAGCTGCAAACAAGTCGGAAACAAATTGGCTTATTGACAGAACCGTCGCCCTGTTTTTTGGGCTTATGTGGTAGTTCATATATGCATCTAATACCATTACTTTGTAATCTCTTGATATATATAACATGACAACTGCTATTACTGCTATCGGTGCGTTTATCATTGACATAAATATGAAAGAAATACTTTGAACGAGTATTATTCCTCCCATTGAAATTTTTTCTTTTAATTTTCCTTCTATCTTGTCTGAAAATGATGCCACTAATCCTGATAACCCATGTACTACTGCAAAAACAATTCCAATATTTAGAACACTAAATCCAATTTTTAACAAGTAAGGTTGGCTTAATAGATTTACGAAGATTCCCATGGGGATTGTAACAATTACGCCGAATATGATAAACCATTTTATGTGGGTATTGCTCATTGAAAATTTTAAAGAATCTTTGAAGTGGTTGATGTGCTTTTTGAGAGAATTTACCCGCTTTTTGGCGTAAGGCTCTACCATTGTCAATACAATAAATGATGAAATCAAAATTAAAACACCATTTATTATGAAAGGCAGCCTTATGTTTATGTTAAACAAAACTGGACCCACTAATGCTCCCGTAACAACAGTAACAGTAGTAATCTTTCGTAATTTGCTTTTTATCTTTAGGTAATCATTTGATTTTTTTAGTTTTCTTAGGGATTCATAAAGAAGAGCAGACTGTGCGCCGGAGCGGAACGCCTCGGTAATTCCCAGTAGCGAATATCCAACAAGAAAAGCATAAAATCCGTTGCCTAGTCCTATGACAAAATTTCCAACGCTCCACAAAAGTGTGGCAATGAAAACAGTTATCTTGTGCCCAAACAAGTCGGAGAACACTCCTGATGGAAGTTCTAGAATTATAATTGTAATTAATGCTACAGCTTCAAGAATTCCAATTTGAGTGTAGGATATATCAAATGCTCTTATGAATAATATCCATATTGCAATTGTGAACCAGAAGCTTGAAAGAATTTTAAAGGCAAAAAACTTTTTGATGTTTGCCTCAATAGCTTCCCGCCGCAACTACCTCACCTTTTGGACGGGGTATTTTGCCTGACATGCCATGCAGTGAATCATGAGAACTCTATCTTCCTTTTCAAACCTTGTGTCTGGGCTGCCACATTCCTTGCAAACCACATACTCTTTTATGTACTGCTGCATCTTTTCGTTAACGAGCTTGTTCCTGAATTTTCCCACGAAGATTACCCTGTTGCCGTCGACGGTTCCGGGCGAAGCAAGCTCCTTTGAAAGATACTTGACGATGTGCTGTATATCTCTGTTAAGGTAATTGGCAATTGTATTTAGGTTTTTAACGATTGTTCTGCTTCCCTCTATGAACGACTCCACCTTTGGCGGCTGAAACCTCTCATGCCTGTCAGAATGCTTTGGAATTGTTTCATACGCCTTTTTCAATAATTCTTTATAATTCATGATTATCACTCCAAGAGTTTGACTTTTCCGGGACGTGGTTCGAAGAGCTCGCCTTCATTCATCAGTTCCGTAAGCGCGCTTTCAACGACTTTCTCGTCCCCGATGCGTTCAATTATCTTTGAAACTTCCGCGCCCTCACCCTTATCCAACTCCTTGATGAGTTTAATTACTTTTTGGCGCGGGCTTTCGGTTAGGGTTGTCTGTCCTGCCGGAAGTTTTGCTTCCACGACTTCCTCGACAACTTCTTCAACAATCATCTCCTCGTTGGAATTTGTTTCTTCCTTGGGCGTTTCTTCTTGTTGAGGTGCCTCTTTGGGCATCTCCTTCTTTTGTTTCATCAGCTCAAGTTTTCTTAGTATTACCCAGTTTGGGTCGTCTATAACCTGAACGCCTTCGGGTATGATATATATTTCATCTTCATATCTTCTTATCCTCCCGATTACATCGACGATATCGCCTATGTTTACCTTTTCAATTAATTTTAAATTGTCTTCAAAACTCCTGACTCTGATTGTTTCAGTCCCGTCGTCGACTATGAAAAACCCGTATTTTCTGTCGTCGGCAGTGAATTTTGAGACAACTGTACCCATAATCCTGACCCTGTTTACTTGAAGGTTTCCGAACTGCACGAAGCCGTCGTCTGTGAAAGTGCCGTTAACGATATCTGAAATAGCCATCTTGTAAGCAGTCCATCTTTTAGTCATGAAAAATCAAATAAAAGTAGCATTATAAAATTATTGCTGAATTGGCCATCCTGCTTGTATGAGTTTGTCTTTGACTTTCTCGTAGTCTTCTGGAAATTTGACTTTGCCATTTTCATCTTTGTGCTCGTCTATTATCTCAGCTATTGCCGCAAGATATCTCAAATCAGTAATATAATCTGAAATGTCATTAGGTTCTGCTATGCTTGGAGACCAAGTAGATGGGTCAGAACAATATTTTATATATTCCTTGACATGGCGTTTTTTTAGAATTTTAACTAATTCCTCCGCTCCGTCCGTTTTGAATTGTGTTTCACCTTTTTTCACAAACCCTTTTCTAAATAATCTTGGAGCGTAACTTTCAACAGACACAGTGGACTCCTTTTCACCTTCGTTGAAAGAGATAGTAACAGAGATATATCCCCCATCATATGATTTAATCCTGGATCTCACTTTATCATCTATATAACTAAGTTCTAATTGAAACTCCCCTAACTCGTCGCCGTCTGTTGTTTTGTACATTGTACTTTCTGTTGAATAAACTCTTTTTCTATCCAATCCTAACTCTATATTGATACAGTTATCTGTTTGACTGTCGTTATAGATGAGATAAGAAATTTCAATACTCGCTTTTGAGTGCACATCATCTATTAATTTCTCAAGCTCCTTGAATTCTTCGCTATCAACAAATTCATCTATGTCTTTCGCGATGCTGAATGTATTCGGAATATCCTCTTTGTTGGAAACAATTTTGTGTAAGTTTTGGATATATTCCACAAAGGAGTCGTATTCATCATATTCTCCTTCTACAACATAATCAAGAATTGCATCTCGGAGTTCTTTATCTTTGACGAGATAGGATATTGCTTTAGTTATCTTTGGCAACTCACTTTCTCTAAAACCACTTGACAGGATGTCATCGACATACATTTCACATGAATTATCCGTGAGTACATCGTCGTGCATTTTCAGAAGTACATCATCTGCAATGCGTTCTAAAATCACATGATCCCCATCGCGGTTATTAAGTAGATATGTTATAAATGAGTCATATATATCCATGTTGAACACAACCAATTAATTGTTTATAAAATTTACTACCATTAAGTTATTAACTTTAGAACTGTCGGTGCTATGTTGTAAAACAAGAGCGCGTTGAAGACAACATTTAGCGCAAAGTACGGCAGGTATCTTGCGGGAAACCTGTAAAGTAGAGTTTGGAAAATAATGAATATTAGATGGGAAAATATTGTCAACCCGACTCCCAAAACGAAAATATTCGCATGTGGGTACATCCCCGCGACCGCTCCGATTACGCCGAACGTCGGCACAACGACAGCCAGGTACAAGTTTATCCTGCCTGTAATCAAGTCGTGGAACAAGATTGTTAAAACACCAGCAAGCAATCCGGGAATTACCCCGAATGTCATCCCTGTTATGATTGTGGTAAACGTCGCCAATTCCAATCCAAATTTTTTAAGTTTTGTTTTCCTTCCGAAGTAACTTGCCGCGAATGTGGCTGTGAAAAGGAGTAGGATTATCATCGTTTTTGTGAACATTAATGTGGGAATTGTGACTAATGGGATTACAACAAGGTGCTTCGGATTAAATTCTTTTGAAAGTTTTTCGAACCAGTCGTCACCCATAACTTTTTATTTAAGTTGCATGTTTTAAGTTTTGGGGTGGTAATTTTGGATTATACTGATGACGAAAAAATTGTTTTGAATCATTTCTTCACAAATCTTGACAAACCCGTCTTCTTTGTGAAAAATATGCACCCGGAAGTTTGGGCTTTGATGCAGGCAATGTATTCCCGTTCCAAAAAAGGATTAAGGCAGAACTTTTTGGAACTTTTGAAACAGGATGAGGAAAATTTCAATCAGCTTGTCGAAGTCCTTAAGAACAAAGAATCACAGATAAGAATTGACAATGCCATAAACAAGGCAATTAAATTCATGGACAAGTGGGTTCTCGGATATGGGCACGCCTCAGTCGCGGAAGGCGCAGTCGTCGGAATAGGGCTGGAGGGAGTAAGTATTTTAGCGACAAAGGTAATTGAGGACAACCGCCTTTCATCCTTCATAGAAAAGTCAACAAGATATGTTCACTTCAACAGGAACTCTTTTTATATAGATGAAAAATTAAAAAATTCTGAGTTCGGCGAGGAAGTCGAGAATATGATTAACGAGCTGTTTGACTTTTATGAAAAGCTCCAGGAGCCAGTCTTGGAATATGTGAAGAAGACGGCGCCTCTTGCTGAGGGACAATTAGAGAAAGCGTGGGAGCGCGCGTGCGCCGCCAGAAGGTTTGACGCTGTTAGATATGTCCTGCCTGCCGCGACAATGACGAGCTTGGGGTGGACAGTCAACGCTAGGGAACTCGCCCACGGCATAAAGAAGTTGCTTTCGCATCCGATAAACAAGATGCAGGTTATTGGAAAGATGCTTAGAGAGGAAGGAAAAAAGGTTTTGCCATCCCTTTTGAAGTACGCCGACAGAGATGATTACCTATCTGAAACCAACAGCAATATGCGCGAGCTTGTCAAAGAATATAATTTTGAAAAAGAGAGTGGCACACCCGTCAATTTGATTTCTCATTCGGAAGACATTGACGATTTAGTTGTTGCAGCGATTATTTACAAGTATTCAAACGCGCCAATGGAAAAAGTTTTAAATAAAGTTAAAGAGATGCCAAAAAAAGAGAAAGAAAAAGTATTTGATAGCTATTTGGAAAAGATGGGTCCGCACGACTGGCCCATGCGCGAGCTTGAGCATGTTTATTTCACTTGGGATATCTTAATGGATTATGGCGCGTTCAGGGACTTGCAGAGACACAGAATCTGCACTCAGACGCCGCAGATGACTACAACTTTTAACGGATATTCGATTCCAAAAGACATAGTTGAAGCCGGATTTAAGGAAGAGTTTGACAAGATAATGCAGAAGGCGGACAAGCTTTTCAGAAAAATTTACGAAAAGTATCCTTACGAAGCACAGTATATTGTTCCGCTGGCGTTTAAGAAAAGATACTTGATGACTGCAAACTTGAGAGAGATGTACCATTTGGTCAAGATAAGGACGACGCCGCAGGCGCATGAGTCATACAGGAACATAGTGCGGCAGATGTACATAATAATGAAAGAAAAGTTTCCGCTTTTGACTAAATACATGGTTTGCAACATGAGCGACGACGAGCTCGGCAGACTAAAAGCGGAATTGCGCCTCGAGGAAAAAATCAAGAAGGGGTTGATTTAAACTATTTTTTACACTCTTGAATTACAAAAAGTTTTTATTAGATTGTGTAGTTTAACTTGTGAGGTGGTATAATGAAATTGTCTGATAATAATCTAGATGGGGCTGTTAAAGCGATTTCAACGATTAAAAAAGATTTCTTAGAATCCATGAATAATGAAAATTTAAATTCAAAAGATATTAATTATCTTTTTGACGGGTTAATTTTGGAATATCTGTTGTATAATTCTACGGGAGGTTATATGAATAAAGAGAAGATGAGTAGGTTAGTTAAAGGCGTTAAAGACTATCTCCTCATGCCGCCATTTGATGGCAAATTTATAGATGAGTTGGTAGATGAATACAATTCTTTTAGTTTTGTTCCATCGCAGGAAATTGGGAAAAAAGAAAACATGGACAAAATATTTTCTGAATTGTTGGATTACATAAATGAAAACAAATTTGAGCAAGTCGTTCTCTTGGAGCCGCGTAAAGAAGGACTTAGTTCTCTTGTGTTTTTATCCGAGCTTGTCAATCAAAGCGAGTCAAAAAATTTTGTGATTCGCAGTCCAAGGCATTTATTATATAGATACTCTAAAAATGGTAAAATGGGCCACTCTAAAAAAACATTATTTGTGGTTGACAATTTTGAATCGGGTCCAGAATACGCTTTTAGCGAATTAATATACCAAGAAATTCATCCTAATAATGTAGATGCTGTGTTTGTTGATTGGAAGAACAATTCATTGCAAGAGAATTTTGAAAAAGATATGAGAAAAGTTGAAATTGAATATGCTCAGAGTGAGAGATATCAGCTTACAAAAAATATTTACAATCTACAGAAAGCAAGATCCCGTGGGGTTGAATCTTTTGGTACTGCATTGTTTTACTACTTGCATTACGACTTTTTGTATCAGAATATTCCTGAAAATGAATACAAAAAATTAAATGAGCTTGTTGAAGAAAAAAAAGATATAGTTTATAATAAAGATGAAGAACAAATTCCAGAGGAGATGTCAAACAAACTAAGACAGTTTGTCGAAACATTAAGAGAAAGCTTTGTCCTCAACTATTTTAATTCATCAACAGTTAATGGTTTGTTTATGGGGCTAAGTGATTTTAGAGGTTTATTTGTGACTCCTTATGGAAATTCTCCAATCTCGATAGACATTCCACATTCAGTTACATCCAATCCACAGAATAAATTATTTTTGAAAAATCTTGAAAATGGATTAAAAGATATAGGTGCAACACCAATTTTAATGGAAAAAGTAGGAGCAACTAATAACATAATTCCACTTGGATATACCATCTCAAAGAATCTTGGCAAAGACATCCATCTTTACAATCCAAGAAAGACATCCTCTAACTTACCTAAGGATGGAACTGTTATGGTTGATGTTATTATGTCGCCGGAAGAGATTGAGGACATAAACTATATTGTTGGGGAAAAGAAGCCGATTTTTGCAATCGCAGATATGCTTCCCGAAGAAGTCAATGATGGAGAGTATAAATCCATTTGGAAAGTTAATGCATATAAGGGATTTAATATGTAAATAGATGAAGTAGAAGTTTGATGTGATTGTTGAATAAATAGGTTTTTTCTAACTAAAATATTATTATATTGATTTTTCGATGAGTCTGTATTTCATTTTACCATTTTTTTGTTATTAAAATGTATGTGGTTCGGCCGTTGTTTGTATATCCAACTTCATAGGGACTTTTGTCAATTACCCACATTCCCGCTCCTCCACCTTTCGGTTTTGCTATTTCATTTTTGAAATCGCTGATATACTTCTTATAGTCCCATTCGTTCTTTTGAGTGATCGCAGTTAGACTTCCTTTGTTGGTGGCCCATATGTGGATGTCTAGCTTTCCCTCGTTGTCATTTCCCCATTCTATGCAGTTGGTAAAAACTTCGGAAAAGAAAAAGATGTCCGGTCTTTTTGGTAGCTTTTTTAGAAAGATAAAAGCTATCTTGTCAACGTCTTTCAGCTCGCTTATATAGCTATCTAATGTTACATTTACTGAATAGTTTATTTCTAAACTTCCACCATCTAATATTTGTTTGTGTATATCCCCACGGATTGGCGGAGAAGTAACGTCTATTAAATGAGGTAGTCTATATTCTCCAGGATATTCTCCTGTTGAAATTTTCCATAGCTCTCTTTCACGATCTGATAATCTTCGCTTAACTAAATTATCTTTATCAAATCCAATTTCTTCAAGACATTCCTCTAATGATTTTTCTGTGAATACCATACTTGTCATTTAACTATCGAAATATTTAAATATTACTACTTTTTAGTGAGCATAGGGTGATAGATATGACTGAAAAGAATAAAGAGGAACTTTCAGATTTTTTGAGGGATGTTGAAGCTCTTTCGGAGAAAGGACTACCAAGAGATTTACAGATTCTCCCATTAGCAGTTGTAGCGTTGGATAATGCACCTGAAGGTATCAAATTAGATGGTGCATATGCACTTGTTACAGCGTATGTACAGAATTTGATAGAGAATGACAAATATAGATTATCTGAAGGTGCAAAAGAAATCCTTGGAGCATATGTCAATGCTTTGAAAGAGAAGAGTGAATATTTGCGAAAGTAATTCAAACTTTTTTATTTTTAGTAAAAAGGAAATTTCTCGCAGAGCGCTTTGACTTCTTCTTTTGTTTTCTTTTGGAGCGCGGCGTCTTTTCTGTTGAGGATTATTCTTGAAATCCACTCGCCGATTATTTGCATTTCTTCCTCTTTCATTCCGCGTGTTGTCAAAAGCGGAGTCCCGATTCTCAATCCCGACGGCTTGAACGGCGTTGACGGGTCGTATGGAATTGTGTTCATGTTCGCGACTATGCCCGCGTTTTCAAGGGCGACAGCGACTTCCTTTCCAATCCCGACGCCAATAGGTGTCAAGTCAATTAAAATCAAATGGTTGTCAGTTCCGCCAGTAACAAGTTTTACGCCGTTGTCAAGAAGAGTTTCCGCAAGCACTTTTGCGTTTGTTACAACCTGTTTCGCGTAATCCTTGAACTCCGGCGTCATTGCCTCCTCAAAGGCTACTGCCTTCGCGGCGATTACGTTCATGTGTGGTCCTCCCTGCAGTCCGGGAAAAACAGCCCTGTCAATTTTCAAGGCGAGATTCTTTGCCCTTTTTGCCTTCTTTTCGTCAAGCCCTTCAACATTCGCGAGTCTGTCCTCTTTTTTTGAGAGAATAATTGCCCCGCGTGGACCTCTAAGCGTCTTGTGTGTTGTTGTCATGACAACATCCGTGAATGGAAAAGGTGAAGGATGAACGCCTCCGACAATCAATCCAGATATGTGGGAAATGTCCGCCATTGAATACGCGCCGACTTCTTCAGCTATCTCATGAAACTCCTTGAATGGAATTTTTCGCGGATATGCTGTATAACCAGAAATTATCAATTTCGGTTTTTCTCTGATTGCAAGTTTTCTTATTTCGTCCATATCAAGCATTTGGGTTTCCTTGTCGAGAACATAAGGTGTTGACTTGTAAAAACGCGCCGAGAAATTGACGTTGTGCCCGTGCGTAAGGTGTCCGCCCATGTCGAGTCGCATTCCCATTATCTTGTCTCCGGGTTTCAAAAGAGCGTAATAAATTGCCGCGTTCGCCGGGCTTCCAGAGTATGGCTGGACATTTGCGTGCTCTGCCCCGAAAAGTTTTTTCGCCCTTTCGATTGCAATCTTTTCAATCTCGTCGACATTTGACATGCCCTGGTAATATCTTTTTCCTGGATAACCTTCAGCGTATTTGTTTGTTAGGATACTTCCGCTGGCTTCAAGCACAGCCTTTGAGACATAATTCTCGGAAGGAATCATGTTGAGAACTTCCTTTTGTCTTTCAACTTCAAGATTTAAGTACTTGAAAATCTCAGAATCTTTTTTTTCAATTGCATCGTATGGAATATTTTCACTCATCATATCACATTTCTCTTGGTCCAACTTCTCTTTTCTAAAGAGAAGGTGGGTTAGGGCATGCGTCTTATTACGCCGTGCTTTGGTTCGAAAAGTTCGCCGCTTCTTTTCATCTTTTCAATAATCTCTTCTATACGGGATTCATCTATTCCTTTTGATTTTGCCGCATCGATGACATCTGCTAGAGGAACATTGGCGCCGTATCTCGACTCTAATTCTCTGATTATGTTTCTCACAGTCATTATCTTATTTCTTTGGGAAGTGGATATACCTGTAGCAATTCTATCAATATCTAATTCTCCTGTCTCTGTATCCATCCCCACTTTGTTTAGACAGTATTTCATAATTCTAATTCCTCTTCTCGCATCTTTTCCTTCCACTATATTACTGAGTCTAATTTTGGCGGATGCCTGTGATAATCTTACCATAGCTTCAAGTTGTCTTGCCGATATTGGGATTGGTTTAAGTTCCTCATCACCTCTACTCTTTTGAGAACGGAGTCCAACGAAAAAGGATTTTATTTCATCAGATGCTTCTTTAGAAAGTTTTGGATGTATGTACCTCTTCGCGTATGCGATATATTTTCTCATTAATTCAGGGGATATTTCCGGAACTAATTTCTCGGGTTTTCTGAATGATGAAAGTATATGTTCTGCAAGTTTGCTGTCTCTATCTTTGTCAGGGATATCTCTAATTGGGAATATTAAATCAAATCTTGAAATCAAGGTTGGTGGCATGTCAATTTGGTCCGCGATGGGCCTGTAAGGGTCGAACCTTCCGAACTTTGGGTTTGCCGCCGCGAGAATTGTCGTTTCTGCTCTTAGGGTTGAGTGTATATTTGCCTTTGCGATTGTGATTGTTTGTTGTTCCATCGCTTCGTGCATTGCAACCCTATCTTCCTTTTCCATCTTGTCAATTTCGTCTATACAGCAAATACCTTTGTTCGCGAGGACAATAGCTCCTGCTTCAAGGGACCATCCTTTTAAGAATTCATCTTTGACTACGGATGCAGTTAATCCCGCGCCGCTTGCGCCTTTTCCTGATACGTATCTAGCCTTTGGTGCCACAGCTGAGACATATTTCAACAATTGTGACTTAGCTACACCAGGGTCTCCGACTAATAAAATGTGTATATCTCCTCTAACATTCGTTTCGTCAGGCCTTTTTGTCCTTATCCCACCAAACAATTGCAGAACAATTGCTTCTTTGATGGTTTCATATCCATAAATGCTTGGGGCTATTGAGTTTATCAATTTTTTATTTATCAAGGGATCCTTTGACATGTCTTCTATTATTTTTTTGTCTTCTGGTGTGAGTTCTATCTCGTCAAATTCTTTTTCGGAAGGCTCAATGTTGTTTGCATTTATTATCAAATCAAATCTCGTGCTTTTTGTTCCCCTATCCACAATTGGTATTTCTTTTACGATACCCGTAATTATAACTCTACTACCTGGGACAGTTTTCTTTTCAATTTTTGGGTCCACCAAATCGTCAGTTAAGAAAATGCTCATTCTTCTTGGCTGAGCATCGCTTGCAAGTTGTTCAGGTGATTCTTCTAAAACAATTCTTTGTGTGTCAACTAATGTTTTATCGACTAATTTGAACTTTCCACGTCTTCCACAATTCACACAAACTGTTGGTTCTTTGATTGTCGTTCCGGATTGGGGCATATCAATTTTAGTTCCGCATGCAGGACATTCAAAGGTTATAATTCTTGAGACAGGCCTAACATCTGATGCCTGTCTTATGAGTCCTTCAATTGAAACCATTTTATCTATATGTTTGCTTCGTATATCTCTTATGAGAATTCTTTTGCTCTCGGGAATGTTTGAGAACCTGATGTTTAATTCTTCATCTTCAGGAACCATTTCGATTCTTTTGAGTGCTGACTGGAATAATTTTATAGCATCTTCGGGTTGTTCAATGAGAAAATCTGTGAGCTCGGGGTCGAACTTGTCAAGTTCGGTAAAATCCACAATCAGAGAATGCATGCCCGTGTTTAGGGCTGTGCTTAAATTGGAAAGATACCTTTTGTTAATGAATTCTTCGAATTTTTCGATTACCCCATCTTCAAAACTAGCTGCTTTCTCGTTCATGAGCAATACCCCTTATAGTTTATCTCAAAGAGAACATTATTTACTTATCTTCTTGAGTGTTAGTACCAATTTATGAATTGCGTCTTTTATTTCCTTCTCATTTTTAGCGCCGGTACAGACTATTTTTCCTGTGCCGAACAGCAAGAAAGTTATGTGTGAATTTGGGACTTTGTAAACAAGTCCTGGAAATTGTTCAGGTTCATACTCTGCGTTTTCAAGCTTGAATGCGAGCTTGTTGAGGTTCAATGTCATATTTATGTCGCCTGACGCAACCATATTTTGGATTGTAATGTCCGGTTTCCTGCGTATTATTATGTTTACTTTTTTTAGTTCTTTTATAATCATCTTTACAGTTTCTTTCAATTCTGTTTCTGACTTCGCTCCGGTGCACACTATCTTTCCGGATGAGAATATAAGTGCCGTTTTTCCTTTCATCAATCGCAATACTAATCCCGGAAACTGTTCGGGATTATATTCCGTGTTTGGGAGTTTGATTGTTACCTTTTCAAGAGGGATATCATGGTGTAAGCTTGCTGAAGCCACAACATTTTGGATTGTATATGTCGGTTTTTTGGATTTTGTTGATTTTTTAGATGCGGTTTTGACTGCTTTTTTAGTTGTTTTTTTTACAGTTTTTTTAGCAGTTCTCTTTTTAGAAGCTGTTTTTTTCTTTTTTATTGTCTTAATCATCTTATCACCAGAAAATTCGTTGCTTTATAAAGAAGGGTAAAGTTTATAAAATTTTTTTAGGGGATAATCCAACGATTATGTGCTTTCCTTTGATTTTAATCTCTTTTGTAACTTTTTCATTTGGCGTGCCTTCAGCAATAACACTTATAGAAGTTCCTGTTTTATTTTCCAATTTTGACAGATATGGCTTTATTTTACTCCTTAGTTTATCATCTGAGATGATTACTGTAGCTCTAGCCTTGTCGGTTTTGCTGAGTTTTAGCTCCTTTCTTAAATCCTGTATTCTTCTCGCTATTTCACGGGCGAATCCTTCCGCAAGAAGTTCGTTGTTTTGGGATAAATTGAGATATACCTTCCCATTTGTCATATTGACGCTGCCCCACTCTTCAGGCATTATTTCCTCTATATATACATCATTGGAGTTCACCTCATATCTTTCCCCGTCGACATCAATTTCGAACTTACCTTCCTTATCTAGTTTTGACTTAACGGATTCCGGGCTCATTTGAATCAGCGTGCCGACTATTTTTGGCTCAAGTCCCTTGAATTTCTTGGCGAGGTTGCCATGTCGCACCTTAATTTGAAGTTTTATCCACTCCGGCGAGCGTTTGATTTGTTTTATCTCTTTAACATTTGTTTGATTAAGGATAATACTTTTTATTTTGTCCAAGTTCAGCTCGTCATTGGAGTAAACAAGAGCTTTGCTTAGCGGCCATCTCACGCCAATTCCCTTTTTGTCTCTTATTGAGAGAATGCCTGTTATTATCTCGTTAGCAGTTTCAACGCTTCTTTCAATAGTTTCATCTATTAATTCTTCGTTTGCCTCTGGCCACTTGAAAAGCTGGATTGACTTTTGTTTAAGATTAAAAACGGGCTTAAGATTTTGATACATTTTGTCGCAAACGAAAGGCGCCACAGTTCCAAACATGTTTAAAACAGCGATTAAGCTTTCGTAAATCGCAAATGCGACTGCTTCTTTTTCCTCTTTTGTTCCGCTGCTTGCTTTGTCCCTAATGGATTTGATATATACTCTGCTTAAGTCAAGGAATAATTTTTCGATTTCAATGGGCACTTCGTTTAATTTGTAATTGTCATACAACTCAGTAACTTTCTTTATTGTGCTGTGCGTCCTAGAAAGGATGTATTTTTCTTCAATTCCAAGTTTTGGATTTTTAGGCAGTTTCAACTTATTTGTATTAACAAAGTCAATTAAGTAGTTGTGAATATTCCAAAGGATTGAAATGTTTCTGAACTTAACTTCTATGTCGCGGTGGTTGTAGTTCATGTCAACTCCTGGCTGCGCCGCACCCATCATATAATACCTGACTGTGTCCGTTCCAAACTTATCGACGACTTCATACGGGTCGATGATGTTGCCAAGACTCTTGGACATTTTTCTTCCCTTGGCATCGTTTACCCAACCAGTCATGTAAGAATTTAAGAAAGGAATTCCAAGTCCCGTGACACCTGCTGTATCAAAGAGCAAGTTAAACCACCCTCTTATCTGGTCTTTTGCTTCGAGTATGAAATCTGCGGGCCAATACTTTTCCATTAAGTCCTTTCTTTGCGGGAAATACAATGAAATCCATGATGTGCATCCTGCGTCTAACCAAACATCGCCGATGTCAGGAATCCTTTTCATTGTGCCTCCACACTTGTCGCATTTGAATGTAATTTCATCTATCCATGGTTTGTGCATGCTTTTTGGCTTCTTTCCTGAGAGTTTTTTCAATTCGTCAAGCGAGCCAACAACAGTATAGTTATCACATTTTTCGCATTTCCATATGGGAATAGGTGTCCCCCAATATCTCTGCCTTGTTATGCTTATATCCTTGAGGTTTGCAATCCAATTGTCAAATGTTTTTTCACCTGCCCACTTTGGAATCCATTTCACTTTTTTGTTCCACTTCAAAAGTTTGTCTTTTATTTTTTCCACTGCGAAGAACCACTGCTTTGTTGTCCTGAATATAACTGGTGACTTTGAGCGCTCATGGAAAGGATACTCATGTTTGTATTTTTGGACGGCGACAAGGTTCCCTTTCTCTTTGAAGAATTGTATAAATTTCTTGTCATCAAATCTAGCTCTCCATCCGCTGAAAACACCCATATCTTTAGGAAAATATCCTTTTGAGTCAACTTCGTTGAAGGCAGGGAGTTTATATTTCCGTCCCACTTCATAATCTTCAGGACCACATCCTGGAGCACAGTGCACGAGTCCTGTTCCCGAAGTAGTTTCGACGTATTCTTTTGATAGGAGAACTTTGAATGCCCATTTGTTTTCTTTTTGTAACTCCTTGATTTTTGGGATATCATCTTTTAGGAAAGGTTCATATTCAATACTCTCAAGTTCCTTTCCTTGGATTTCTTTGATGGGCTCCAATTTGATGTTTGCAACTTCTGAAACTTTTTCAAGAAGTTCCTTTGCGACAATCCATGTTTCGTCGCCCGCCCTTGCATAAGTATAGGTTATATCCGGATTTGCCATCACGCCAAGATTGAATGGTATTGTCCACGGCGTTGTCGTCCATATAACGAGAAATGTTTTTTCCTCCCCTTTGATTTTGAATTTCAAAAATATCGAATCATCAGTAACCTCTTTGTACTCCAGCTCGTGTTTTGCCGCGACTGTTTCGCTTTCAGGGCACCATGCCATAACTTTCTTGCCTTCATACAAAAATCCATTTTCCCATGCCTTTTTAATGCCCCACCATACGCCTTCCATGAAGTCGTTTGTGATAGGCATGTATGCATTTTTGTGGTCGAACCAGACACCCCATCTCACGTAATCTTTTGTCATCTTTTCCATTGTTTCTTTTGAGAAATTTTCGCATTCTTTTACGAATTTTCCTACTCCAAAGCTTTCGATTTCGTCTTTTGTTTTTATGCCGAGCTTTGCCATGACTTTTCTAGAAGTGGGTAGTCCGTGCATGTCCCATCCACCTCTGTCCCAAACGTCAAAACCTTGTTTTCTTTTGTATCTAAACAGCGGGTCTTTTAGCGAAGCATAGTTCCAGAAGTGCCCTACGTGGAATTTTCCCGAAGTATAAGGCGGACCGCAGAGCCAGTAGAATTTAGGACCATCCTTGCCCAATTCTTTCTGCTTTTTGTATATCTTATTTTTAGTCCAAAATTTAAGTATTTCCTCTTCTGTTTCCTTGGGGCTATACTTTTTCATAAAATCACCAAAATGCTCAGATGCTATAAAGATTTCCCTTAGTTTTTAACCTTTCCGCAAAAGTTTTAATGTAGTGTCTTTTTGATTAATTATCATGGATAAGCTTGAAATTTGGACAGAAAAATACCGCCCTTCCAAACTAGATGACGTGGTTGGACAGAAGGAGATTGTGAATAGGCTTTCTGCTTTTGTAAAAAACAAGAATGTGCCACACCTTCTTTTCGCTGGACCAGCAGGAGTTGGAAAAACCACGTGTGCAATGGCTATGGCTAAGGAGCTTTTTGGAGACAATTGGCACTCAAACTTCCTTGAGATGAACGCGAGCGATGAGAGGGGTATTGATATGATACGCACAAAAGTAAAGGACTTTGCGAGAACAAAGCCCATTGATGCACCTTTTAAAATTATCCTTCTTGACGAAGCCGACGCCCTCACAAGCGAAGCTCAGCACGCTCTCAGAAGGATGATGGAAAAATATACTACAACCTGTAGATTCATTTTGGATTGTAATTATTCATCAAAAATTATCCTTCCAATCCAATCAAGATGTGTTGTTTTCAGATTTAAACCTTTGAGTGAGGAAGATGTCAAGAATTACATAAATAGGATTGCCAAAGAGGAAAAACTAAAAATTGATGACAAGGCAATTCAAGCTGTAATTGACTCAAGCGATGGTGATTTGAGAAAAGTTACAAACATACTTCAAAGCTGTTCGGCTTTGGACAAAAATATTTCTGAAGAATCTGTTTATTCGGTTGCAGGGATAGCAAAGCCAAAAGAGATGAAGGAGATTCTTGAGACTGCGGTCAAAGGAGACATAAAAAAAGCGAAGGACAGGATGCTTGATGTTATGTTAAAATATGGATTAAGCGGTTTGGATGTCATAAAGTTGATAAACAAAATTGTTTGGGATATGGATATTGATGATAGGAAGAAAATAAAATTGATAGACAAGATTGGGGAATATGAGTTTAGGATAGTGGAAGGTTCTGACGAGTATCTTCAAATTGAGTCTCTTCTTGCTCAATTCGCGGCGGTTGATTGAAATGTTTGTGGATAAGCAAAAGTTGGAAAGGGCATGTCTAGAAGAAATGACTAAAATGGGGAATTTATTTGATACCCTGAAGATAAAATACTGTGTCTTTGGTGAATATGCCCTTCTTGCCAGAGGGATACAAACAAAACACGTTCCAACGGGGATTATAATTTCGGACGCTTCTGCGAAAAACAAAATTCTTGAACTTCTTTTCAAGATGAATTACACAATTTATTCCATAACTCAAGATGTTATAAAATCTAAAAAATCATCACCAAGTGGAGATATAAGGATAAACATTGTCTTAGGAAAATTTGATGGAAAATCTTATACATTGAATTATAATGATAAAGAGATGGTATTTTCAAAAAGCATTTTTGATTCCGATGTCAAGGAAATATGGGGTTACTTCGGAAGAGGAAAGAGTGGGAAAGGATTTTTTAGAGTCGCGCCTTTGGAAGAAATTTACTTTTCAAAAATGAACAACGACGACGAAAACGATATTTCGGATTTAGAAATGATAAAAGGCTCCGGAAAGCTTGATATGGACAGACTTATGAAAATTCTTAAGAAAAACGGTTTGGTATGATGACAAATTTATTGATTAAATATTCTCCAAAGAAGATAGATGAGATAGTAGGGCAAAAGCTGGCTATATCTAAAATTATCAATTTTTTAGAGTCACATAAAAAGAAAAAGGGTTTGTTTATATTTGGACAGCCGGGCGTCGGCAAGACGGCTTCAATTCGTGTGATAATAAAAGAAATGGATTATGAAGTAATACAACTTACGGCGGACGATTTGAGAGATACAGAAAAAATGGATTCCTTAATAAGTAACTCTATAAACACCGCCAGTATCTTTGGGAAAAAACGATTGGTTTTGATAGATGGAATAGATTCTCTAAATTCACGTTCTATTGCTAAAGTAGCAGAGCTTATACGAAAGTCTGGTGTGCCTGTTGTTGTTATTGGGCTTGATTTTTGGAATCAAAAGTTTAAATTCTTACGTCCGTATTGTGAAAAGGTTGAGTTCAGAAAACTGACTTACAAGGAGATTATGGCTAAGTTAATTTCAATTCTTAACTCAGAAGGAATTGAGTATGATTATAGCGCAGTTGAATTGCTCGCTAAATCTTCAGACGGAGATTTAAGGGCAGCAATAAATGATTTGGAAGCATCGATTGCAATTGACAATAAACTTACAAAGGACAATGTCTTTTTGTGCGACAGGAATATAAAAAAGAATGTCTTCTCAGCAATGCAGAAAATATTTAAGTCTCCATTTTCGATGGACGTGCTTATTGTGTTTGATGTAGCGGACATAGATTTGAATACTGGTATACTATGGGTTTCTGAGAACATCTGCAATGAGTACACAAATCCAATAACTATTGCTGGTGCTTATGAAAATGTTTCCAGAAGCGATGTATTTTTAGGCAGGATAAGGCGTAGGCAGTATTACGGATTTTACAAATATGCCAAAATTTTGTCCACTGCAGGTATAAATATAAATGCCCCAGTCAAGAGCAAGAGATTTGTGAGGTATGCTTTTCCATCAAGGCTCCTTAAGTTGTCGCAGAGCAAAAATTTAAGAAGTTCTATGAAATCAACATCCAGAAAGATAGCCCCCAAATTTCATGTTTCATCAAGCGTCTTTTTGAAGGATTATGTTCCCCTGTTAAAGATTTTGATAAAGACAAAGAAAGTCAAGAAGAAACATATCAAGGAAGAATTTGGGTTGACTGACGGCGAATTAACTTTGCTGGCTAAGTAATTTGCTTTTTCTCAAAACATTGTTGTAAAAAATTGGAGATATCATAAGCATTTTTGACTGGGCGTCATATGCTGTAATTTCATAAATTTCGTCTACACGTGGCCATCCAATTGATTCCTTTATTTTTACTATGACATCTATGTAGGATATCCACGGTGCAGGTACTTCATTGTTAAGTATTTTAATTGCATTGTCCAAATCGTTTGCTTCAATAGTTATGAATGTTTGACACTTATGTTTTATGTTTTTTATTGTTTGCTTGTTTGTTTCAATCTCTGCTGAGATTACTAGCTCTGGATTTTTCCTCAAGTATTCTTTTATCACGTGTTTATGTTTTTTTTCATAAAGCGGAAGCACTTTGTAGTATGCGTCATTGTGTGGCAGGATGATACTGGGTGTTTTTTCAAAGATGACTGCTTTCAGTTTTTTGTCGGTAAGGAGAGCCAATGAATTAGCTAATTGAATTCTTTGGGATGAGTTTCCTCCAATGATAAGCACAGAACCTCTATTTTTGATTATCCTATATAGATACACCAAAACATCCCTCCGAATTAGTTTTAGTTTTACCATATCTCTTGGGGATGTCGGCATTTTTGAGAAGCGGGTTATGCTAAATTCTCTATGAGAATCACTCACTTCAACCACTTGTTTGTCCTCCAATATGCCAAAGAAATCAGGAGATTCTCTCAGCTTTTTAGATTTCAATTTGAGATTTTCAGATATCAGTTTGTATTCTCTTATGCTCCTCAGTACGATGTTTGTTTTCATAAATCCATATCTTGGATTTTTGTGAAAAATGTAAATCGGCAATCCAGGACGCTCGCAGAAAATATATTTTACGTCCTTGTCATAAAACAATGGCTCAATTTCTCCGAATCCAAAGTAATTTTTATATAGAAAATATTTTATCCTTGTCTTCTCTTGAGTGGAAATATCTTCTCTCATCTCATGACAAGTTTCTTTTATTTTATAGTCTATGAACCTGAACGCATCTTGTTGACTTAACTTTCTTAGGTTTTTTTCCTTGTCAATTTTTTTTATTCGTTTTAGGATTTCATAGTAAATATCGCTTTCATGTTCCTCAAGTTCGATTTCATTTACACAATATTTTAATTCATTGGAATTATTACATATCGTGGCTTCCGCGAATTTTATTTCATTCCCACCGTAATTAAACACAACCAAAGGATAAGTTTCAATTTCTTGAACATTTGTTTCTTCCATTTTAACTTAGCACTTTCATCCAAACAATTCCTATTAGAATGATTATTACTACGAGAGACACCAAGAGGAACATGGCAACCTGAGGTGTTAGTCCTTTCTTCATTTAATCGCCCTCACTTTGCTCAATGCTTTCCGTATAGAGGCTCTAAGCTCCTCTTTTTTGAGCTGTTCTTCAAGATTTCTTAATGTATCTGTGAGCTCTTTGTTCTGCTCGGCAAGAGTTTGAAATTCATCCTCACTTTTTTTTGTTTTTGAAGGGTGTTTCCCCATTATTTCCACAAGCTGAGAAATATATATCATCATCTCTGCGACTTTTTCCTGGAGCTCGATATTAACTTTCATTGATTCTTCGATATTTTTTGATAATAAATTTATTTTTCTTTCCATCCTCTCCAGCTTGTCTTCTTCACTTTCTATATCCTTAAACTCTTTTTTGAATTTGTTTAAAGTTGATGCTGGAATTAATTCGTATTTTTTTTCTTTAGCCATCAGCCTCACCAATTATTTTAAATTAAATGTAATATAAAAACCTTTAGAAAAATATAGAAAAAAAGAAAATTACATGCCGGGCATACTTTGAGGCATATTATCCTTGCTTAACTTGCCCGCTGCGATTACATCGTCAATTCTTAATATCATTATCGCTACTTCGCTTGCGGATTTTATTGCTTGTGTCTTTACTTTCAGTGGCTCAATAACATCACCATTAAGCATGTCAACTATTTCTCCCTTTGCGATGTCTATTCCTGCCCACAATTTTCCTTCCTCGTGGGCTGCTTTGAGATTGACAAGCATATCTATTGGGTCCAGCCCTGCGTTCTCAGCAAGGGTTCTTGGAATAGATTCCATGGCATCCGCGAATGCCTGCGCTGCAAGCTGTTCTCTACCTCCTAGAGATGCTGCGAATTTTCGTATTTCCTTAGCGACTTCAATCTCTGGTGCTCCTCCGCCGGCAACAATTTTGCTGTTCTCTAAAACCGATGCTAAGTCTCCTATTGCGTCCTGAATTGCCCTTTCAACTTCGTCGACGACATGCTCTGTTCCACCGCGTATCAAAATTGTAACTGCCTTTGGATTCTTGCAGTTTCTAACAAATGTCATTGCCTCTCCGGATATTTTTCTTTCCTCAACGAGCCCCGCATATCCCAAGTCGCTTTCGCTTAAATCATCAATAGTCGAGACAATCTTGGCACCCGTCGCCTTCGCGAGCTTTTCTATGTCTGAGCGCTTGACTCTTCTGCACGCGTAGATGCCCTCCTTCGCAAGAAAATGCTGAGCTACGTCATCAATGCCCTTTTGGCAGAAGACAACATTTGCACCTACAGATTTTATTTTCTCAACCATATCCTTTAGTTGATTCTCTTCTTCTGCTATGAATGCTTTCAGCTGTTCGGGTGTGTTTATTCTTATCTGTGTGTCGGAGCCAGTTTCTTTTGCCTCAAGCGGTGTTTCGATTACAAGTATCTTAGCATCCTTGACGGTCTTTGGCATTTCCGAGTGGACCCTCTCCTTGTCGATTGTGATCCCCTTGATTAATTCTGTGTCACTAACTCCACCACCAGTTTTCTTTTCGAGTTTTATATTGTCAACATCAATCACAATTCCTTCATCCGTTTTTTCCGCGACTTCCTTCACAGCGCTCACAATTATTTTGTTGAGTTTTTCTCTTATTGCAATCGAGCCTTTTCCAGTCATCGCGGTTTTTACGATTTTTTCTAGCATTTCAGTTTCATCTGGATTTATCTTTATGGCAATTTTTTCTAGAATTTCTGCCGCCTTGTCAGCAGCCATCTCAAAGCCGTGCGCGATTATCGTCGGGTGAATCTCCTGGTCAAGCAAGTCCTCTGCCCTTTTCAAAAGCTCGCCCGCGAGAATTACTGCCGTTGTGGTTCCGTCGCCGACTTCTTCCTCTTGGGTTTCGGCGATTTCCACCATCATCTTTGCGGCGGGATGTTCTATTTCCATTTCTTTCAGGATTGTGACTCCGTCGTTTGTTATTACGACGTCTCCCAATGTGTCGACAAGCATTTTGTCCATCCCTTTTGGACCCAATGTTGTCCGTATTGTCTCCGCCACAATCCTTGCGGCCATTATATTTGTTCTCTGGGCGTCTTTACCCATCTGTCTCTTATACCCTTCCGGTAAAATGAATATTGGTTGTTGATTGTTGTCTGCCATTTTAAATCACCCCTTTCTCATTGCTTGTTGTGATGAGAATATATTTCTTATATTATTACTAATCTGTTTTTAAATTTTTCGCAATGTCGAAGAAAAACTGCCCATACGCCCTCTCATTGCCTATTACTTCATAATATTCCACTTTGTATTCGGACGGTTCAAGAGAATTAAACTTTGCGAATAACCTCAAGTTATTGGATATATCAACTCCGCTTTCAGTTGGCTCAACGATTTTGTGGTTTTTAACATCATACACCGTGATTGTGCTTTGATTGCTTATCTGTGCGTTGAATGTTATCCAAATCTCATTGAGGGAATCAAGTGTTTTGTTGTGTGGAGGCGTCGAGCCGACAAAATGAGGACTTCTTATTTCAATTGGGGTGTCATTTCCATTTCCGACAATTATAATCCCCTGTATGTTGACATGTCCTTTCAGGTAGAATGGGTAATCTCCTTCTTTGTCAAAAGTGTAATTGAAGCTGTTCCCATAACCCATTTCTCCGCTGTCAAACAAATTTGTTTGGAATTCCTTGTATCCTTCAATGTGTCCGCTTACGACTTCATAAATAACATCATCGTCCTGGTTCTTCCAGACAACGGTTGTTCCAGGAGAAATTTTTAGTATGTTCGGGTGGAATGTGAAATAATTTATATCTATATCCTTGACAACAGGTGTATTTACAACAACATTCGCAGTGTTGTTACCAACCACCATATTAGACTTATTTTCTCTTAATGGAATCTTCTTTGCACCTACACATCCAAATACAAATATGACTGCTACAAATGCAATTGCCAAAAATATTTTTTTATTCATACTTACCCCTCTTTGTTTGAACGCGACACCTTATTTAACCTTTTTGCTTAAAAGAAATACGATGTGGTCCATCTCATACGGCTCGAGCCTTTTCTTGTCGATTATGTCAAAATCCTTCGCGAGCTGATGCTCGACTTTTGCGAATATGTCGCTGGGCTTTGCAGTCACGTCTATACTTCTTGATTTGACGGCAAGCAGAATCTGCCCGCCATCTTTGAGAAAGTGTGCGTTTCTTTTCAGGATTTCAACCTGGTTTGGCATGGCAACATCCTGGAATATGAAATCAACCTTGCCGATGAACTCGTACTCTTTTGGGTTTGTCGCGTCGGCGAGTATAGGAACCATGTTTTCCTTTTTCTCCGCGACGAATATCAAGTCCCTCATAACGCGAGGCGCAATGTCAATGCAAAAAACTTTTCCTTCCTTCCCGACTATGTCTGAGATGTATGACGCGCTCTGCCCGGATGCCGCGCCCAAGTACAATACGTTGTCTCCTTTCTTTAGGGAGAATTTTTTTATGTTCTTCATTATTGCCGCAGCCCACTTCGAGCGGTGAGGGTTCCAAATCCTGTATTCTTTTCCATCCTGCTTGACTGTTTGTTCGCTGAACGGCGTGTATCCCGGAACCAAGTTGATGGTGGCAATTTTTTTCTTGCCATTTTCAACTAGAAATATCCCTTCGTATTTTGATTTTGTGATTTTCATATTAACTTCTCCTTAACAAGCTTTAAAATCTCTTTGTCTATTCCTGGCATCAATTTCAGTTTCTCCGCTTCCTCAATCGTGAAAAGTTTCATTCCTGCTCCTTCTTTTTGTTTGAAATGTTTCTGCTTGTCGTCTAGCGGGGATATGAAAACGTACGCCTCGACTGAGTGTTCGCTGTCAACTATTCCAAATGCATCTCCTATAAATATGAAGTCGCGCAAGTCATATGTTAACTCTTCTCTTATCTCCCTGACAAGGGCGTCTTCGGGTGTTTCCCCGTCTTCAATTCCTCCGCCGAAGAATCCCCATTCTTCCCCAAATTTGCTCATGTTCCTCCTGTCTTGGAGAAGGATTTTTTTGTCTTCTGTGTAAAACACGACTACTGAAACTTTTCTTGTATTCATAGAAAACGAAATAAAATAAAAGTTTAAAAAAGTGTTTACTCGACTGCCTTGAGCACTTCGTCCGCGAAAGCTTCCTCAGGATATGCTCCCTCAAAGCTGTGCTTTTCGTTTATGACTATTTTTGGAACAGCCATTACTCCATACTTTTGGGATTCCTTTGGAAATTCAATTGCTTCTACCATGTCTGAAGTTATGTTCTTGTTGGCAATTGCAAACATGTGTGCTATTATTACCGCCTTAGGACAGTACGGACATGTTGGTGTTATAAATACCTGTAGTCTTACTGGCTTGTCAATTTTCTTTATCTTTTTGATTGTGCTGTTTTGAAGTATATTTTCTCCCTTTGACACAAAAACAATCATCTCGACAAAAGGACCAAATTCATGCCCTGATGGCATCCCGTAATATCTTACGTTTCCCATCACTATTGCTGGTGCCTTGTCAACTTTCATCTCTTTTGCGATGTCTTCGCTTATGTTATGGTATTCGACTTTCAGCTTGCCGTTGCTCAATTCTTCAACCATTGTTATTAATTCTTTTACGTCTGGGCATGTTTGGCAGTTTTCGCCTTCAAAGAACATTATTTTTGTTTCTTTTTCCAATCCTTCAAGGATTTTTTTCACGTTTTCCTTAGATTGTTCATCTATCTGTATTGTCATGGTATAACCTCCAGTACCCATACGATTTTACAATCATTTAAAAAGATTTCTATCAGATTCTTTTTATTTTTTCATTTATGTCATCCAAAAGTCCTTTCCAGATAATATCTCTTCCTTTGGAGTAAAAATCCACTCTTGCGGCAATGGATATCTTGGCGGACAATATGCGCGCCAGCTTTCCACGCTTTTTAAGATTAACTTTCTTCATGAGCTCGTGGGACAAAAGCACTCCATACTTTGGTGGTTTGGTTCCCTTTCTTATATGTCTAAATAGTGCCTTTTCCGCTCCGAGTATCTGTATTGTTGATGACGGCATTTCGGCGAGTTTTTCCATACCACCAGCAATTGATATCAACTTTGCACCCACTATAGCACCCGCTACTTTTGTCATATTAGGTGCTGTTTTAGACATCACTTTTTCTATATATTTTGATATTTTCTCCTTGAGCGAAATCATGGATTTGAGTTCTTCGCTGGTAACACCTATTATCTCCAAGTCTTCTTCCTCAAATTCAAAGCCCATGCTTTGTCCGTCGCGCCTTTTGCCGACTATCTCCAGGAATTCATCAATGGTTTTTGTTTTCTCGACGCTTTCCGGCCAATACAATCCGTACCATTCCCTTAGCTTTTCATACATCATGTTAATCATTTTGTTGAGCTCTTCAAATGTGTTGACTGCCTGTATAATTATTCTATCCTTTGAGAGCCCTGCTTTTATCTTTAGTTTTGTAAATTCTATCATGAATTTCTGGAAGTTGAATTTAATTCCTTGTTTTTTTGCGAAATCCTCGAGTTCACTCCCAAAAATGGAATGAGTTTCGTATTTAGCGCGTATGCCTACTTTTGACCTAAATTCTTTTATGAGTTCATCTCTTTTGAAGAAATTCTCAGCCGCCTCGTTTTCTTTCCAAATGCTTTTCTTGACAAGCTTGTTTTTGTGAAACGCGAAGAGTCCGAATGGAGTTACTTTTATGACAACTGGTTCTCTTTCAACTTGCTTCTTAGCGCGTTTTTTCTCCTTGGATTTTGCGTGTTTGCGCTTTTTGTGTTTGAATTCTTTTTTCATATACACCAAAATATTGCTAATGGTTTAAATAATTAGTGATATAGAAAACTTTTAAAATGCCCAAATGCGTGGTTTGAGTATGGTTGAAATTGAAATACTAGAAGAAGAAAAAAATAAAATTAAGTTCAAGGTAAAGGGCGAGACGCACACAATTTTGAATCTTATTAGAAATGAGCTTTTTAATGACGAGTCTGTGGAGTTTGCGGGATATACAATTGAGCATCCCCTTGTGAAGGACGCAATTTTCACAGTTTCAATGTCAAAAGGGACGCCAAGAACCGCAATAAAAAAAGCAATTGAAAGGCTTCAAAAGAAACTTTCAAAGCTTGAGACGGAAATAAAAAAGATTTAATTTTTATTCTTTGATATTATTAGAAAACAATATAAACCATTGCTAAACAAAAATTAATGTCATAAAGAAGGATTTGAAATGGAAGAAGAAGGCGAAAAGATACATGATCCGAAGAAAGCATTTTCCGTAAAAAAATCTTTGAAAAAAGTTTGGCATTTTCTTTGGGAGGAAGAAAGTGTAGCAAGCTATACTGCTTTTATAATTATTGCATTTGTGCTATTGAAATTTGCTGTGTTTCCAGGGGTTCTTCTTGTAACTGGATATTCTGATATTGCAGCTGTGGTATCAGGTTCCATGCATCATGACGCTTTGACAGACCATACTTTTTATGACTGGCTTGAGTTCAATGGTTTTAATAAAAGCGAAGTAGAAAATTGGCCTTATCTGAACGGTTTAAATGTAGGTGATGTCATAGCAGTTAAAAAAGTACCTGCGAGTGAGATACATGTAGGCGATGTAATTCTCTTTTATTCTTCTAGAGGACAGATAATCCATAGAGTTATGTATGTCAAAAAGATTGGGAATGATTACTTTTACACAACAAAAGGTGATGCTAATCCTATGATAATGTCGCTTGAAAAGGACATCCCCTACAGGGAAGTGCGCGGGAAATTGGTCGCAAAAGTACCTTATTTGGGATGGCCGAAAGTAATTTTTTCAAAATTAGTTCCTTTTTAGAAAAGTTTTTAACCCTTATTCTTTTCTAACAATTTATGTTTTGTCCTAAATGTGGGAGTATTATCATAAATAAGAATGGGAAGTTGGTTTGTTCTAGTTGTGGTTACACCCTCAAAAAAGGAAAGGAAGGTAAGATAAAAGAAAAGCAGTCTAAGAAAAAAGATAAGACTGTGAAGGTTGCCAAAGAAAATCCTGAGGTTCATCCAAAGACAAAGGCGAAATGTCCGAAGTGTGGAAACAATGAAGCTTACTTTTGGGTTGTTCAGACAAGAGCTGCCGACGAACCGCCAACAAGATTTTACAAATGCACCAAGTGTGGGCATGTTTGGAGGGAGTACAGCTGATGAAATCCGAAAGAAAAAGGAGAAATGTCGCATTTGAAAAAAGGATTTCAGAGCTTAATTCCACAGACATACGTGTTAAGGTTATAGGAACTGTAATTGAGAAGGATGCTTCAAATATGTCTATTGTGATAGACGATGGGGGTTCAACATTGAGAATTTTGTTGGAGCCTGATGAATTCAACAAAATTGAAGTTGGAAAACTCATAAGAGTTATGGGTGTTGTTATACCTCCACTTGAAGGAGAAACCGTTGAACTACGGGGTGAAATTGTTCAGGATTTTTCAAAGCTAAATCCCGAGTTATATGAAAAATATTTAAAGTTGAAGAGTGATTAATAATTAGTGATATTATGAAGATAATTGTGTTGATAATTGGTATAATCATTGCAGTGTTAGGTGCTTTATTGGCTGGATTTTTGCCGTTGGGCATTGATTTAGGAATTAATCTTCCAGGAGTTATGGGTATTTCAGGAAATTTGTTGGTGCTTATTGTGGGGGTAATCATAACAATAATTGGCGCTGTGTTGTCATCATATTAAATTGATGTTAAAAGGGGTGATTTATGTTTAAGGCATTAATTCAGGATATCTCAGTACTCAAAGACAGTTTGGATGCCATTTCTTTATTGATAAATGAAGGAACATTTAAGGTAAGCAAGAATGGGTTGGATTTGATTGCCATGGACCCCGCCTCGGTTGCTATGGTTATTTTTAAGATTCTTCCGAGCGCATTTTTGGAATACAACTTTGAGGAAGAAAGCGAAATGACAATTAATCTTCCAAACTTTGTTTCTATTTTAAAAAGAGCAAGAGCTAATGACAAGATAAAACTTGAGCTCTCCGAGAGCAAGTTAAAGATAAGTATGGTGGGGGACTTCAAGAGGAATTTTTCAATTCCGCTAATAGACACCCCACATGGAAGCCACAACATGCCGTCATTGTCGTTTAAGTCTAAGGTGGAACTTTTTGCAAACGTTTTGAAAGATGGTGTGAAGGATGCGTCAATGGTTTCTGACTGCGTTGTTCTTGAAGCAAATGCAAATTCCTTTGTGATTAAATCGTTTGGAGATATCTCAGAAACGCAGTTGGAACTGGCGAAGGATTCTCCAAGTTTGGTCTCTCTTGAGACAGACGGCGAGCAAAAGTCGAAGTATTCAATAGATTATATGGAAAAAATACTGAAAGGCGTCAAGCCGACGGATAAAATAGTTGTGAACTTTTCAACGGATTATCCTTTAAGGCTGGACTGCAACAAAATTGACAAGTACCAGTTGAGTTTCATCCTCGCCCCAAGAGTCGACACCGATTAATTTTATTAGAATAAATTAGATATCCAGATTTTTAATGTTGAAAATATCATAGAGAGTGCATTTTCTTTGTGAGTCTGTGTTTCATAATTTTCGTTTATGGGTGTTTCATTTTGCTGCGTTAGATTATGTTGTGTGTATGTAGTGTTAATCTGGATGGTATGCGTAGTGTTTTGTGCAGTACTGTTTGTATTTTTGTTTTCAATAGCTATTGCGTGCCCGGTTATGGTTGATGTTGTCGCGGGTTTTTCAGTTACACTAACACTCTTAGAAATTTTATCGAATTCCTTTGGTGTTATCCACAAAGTGATAAACTCAAATTCCCCCTTCCCTTTGGCCAAAACCTTCATATTAATTTTGAATTTGTGTTGAGCGGAATTAAACTTCCAATGGTACATCATCCTTTCTTTTCCCATAAAACTTTGAAGATTAGAGTT
>WALP01000028.1 GCA_015522785.1 Candidatus Parvarchaeota archaeon | reverse complement strand
TGCGCCATTTCTATGTATTTTAGTCTTGACTCTATCTCCGCTATGTGTCTCTTCACGGATTCAACCGCGTCCGGATTCACGCTTACAGAATCAATTCCGCAATTAACCAAAAATTCCGCAATCTCTGGATAGACGCTGACGCTCTGCCCGCAGAGTGAAACAGTTTTTCCGTGCTTGTGAAATCCTTCTATGATTCTTTTTATCGCGTGAAGCACGGATGGCGTTCTTTCATCGAAGTATCCTGACTTCCCAAGGGTTTCGGAGTCCCTGTCAACACCAAGAGTCAGCTGCGTCAAGTCGTTTGAGCCGATTGATGTTCCGTCTATGTCCATTTTGGCGAATTCCTCGGGAGTTATTGCGACGGACGGCACCTCGGACATAATCCAGACCTTAAACTTCTCGCTTCTTTCCAGTCCTTCGCTTTTCATGATTTCAAGAACTTTGGTTATCTCTTCGGGCTTTCTCACGAATGGAAACATTACCCATACATTGTCGTACTCTTCCCTGACTTTCTTTATCGCCCTGCACTCGAGCCTAAACGCTGGCTCGAACTCTTTTGAAATATATCTCGAAACGCCCCTCCATCCAATCATTGGATTGTCTTCCTTTGGCTCATATTTTTCTCCACCAATGAGGTTTCTGTATTCGTTTGTCTTAAAATCACTGAACCTGACGACGACGTGGCGCGGGTAAATTGCGGAGGCGACTTTTTTTATTCCTTCGGCAAGCTTGTTTATGTATTCCTCACTTCTTCCTTCTTCAATCATATACAATGGATGCGCTTTTATGGTGTCCGCGATTATGAATTCAATTCTCATTAATCCTATTCCATCTATAGGGAGATTTTTGTAGTCGTCAATTTTCTCCGGAATTCCTAAATTCATGTATATATTTGTTTTTGTTTTCACATTTTCTATTGGCTTTTCATTTTTTTCTTCGTGGACTTCTTCTTTTGCTTCGACTTCCTCAATTTTTTCTCCTTTATACACAATTCCACTTATAGCATCCACTGTTATTATATCCCCATCTTTTAGAACTTGAGTTGCCTTTTCAGTGCCGACTATACATGGGATTTCCATTTCTCTGCTAACTATTGCAGCGTGGCTTGTTATTCCACCTTCATCCGTTACAATAGCGGCTGCCCTTTTCATGGCTGGAACAAAATCCGGGTCGGTCATTTTTGTCACGAGTATATCTCCCTTTTGGACTTTCTCGAGGTTGTTAACATCGAAAACAATTTTCACTTTTCCTGATGTGATTCCATGGCTCGCAGGCATACCTTTTAATATTGATTCACCAAGCGGTTTTTCAAAGTTGGTAATTTTTTCCTTCCCAAGAGTTGTTATAGGGCGGCTTTGAACTATGAAAAGTTTCTTTCCTTCAAATGCCCACTCTATATCCTGTGGTTTCCCGTAGTGGTCTTCTATACGCTTTACCATCTTTGCGAGTTCGACGATTTCATCGTCGGAAAGCACCTGAGCACTTCTCTTCGGGTCTTCAAGATAAACTTTCTTGTTGTGTCCCTGCGGGTCACGCATTATCATAAAATCTTTTTTGGCTATCTTCTTTTCAAGAATTTTCCAGGAATTTTTGTCGACAACATAATGGTCGGGGTTTATACTTCCTGAGACAATCGCTTCCCCCAGCCCCCATCCTGCTTCTATTACTATTTTGTTTTTGTCTTCCGAAATCGGGTCGACAGAAAAGGCAACTCCGCTTTTTGTGGATTCAACCATTTTCTGGACAACATCTGCAATTTTTACCTTGAAATGGTCAAAGTTGTTTTTCTCGCGGTAGAAGATTGCCCTTGCGGTAAACAATGATGCCCAACATTTCTTCACAGCTTCAATTAAGTCATCTTCTCCTTTCACATTTAGGAATGTCGCCTGCTGTCCTGCGAAGCTCGCGGTTGGTAAATCCTCTGCAGTTGCGCTTGAGCGCACCGCTACGAAAGGAGGCTCCCTAGCTGCGTTGATAAACATTCCAACTGATTTTGGCAAGTCATAACTACTTTTGTACATGTTTTCGTACGCCTTTCTTATTGCGCTTTCAATTTCCTTTGGTATCTGTTCTGTTAATATTGCCGTTTGGATTTGCCTGGCGACGGACTGAAGAGAATCATTGTCATCCACATTCAAGTTTGAAAGTATTTCTTTTATTTCTTCCTTGACTTTTGTCTCTTCGAGGAACCTTTCATATGCGTATGCCGTAAGGCAGAATCCCGGAGGAACAGGAAATCCCGAGTTATACATTTCCCCGAGGTTTGCACCCTTACCGCCTACATAAGATATATCTTCTTTGTGAATTTCTTTAAAGTTTAAAATTAGAGATTTGTCTTTATCCATAACACTCACCTAATAAAAAAAGAAAGTTTGAGATTTATATTGATTGTTGTTCGCTTATTTTTTTACGACTTCTATTGTTCCTTGTAATGGGAATTTATAAACTGCCTGTTTTATTGCCTGCTTTGCGAAATCTATTGATTTTTCATTTACGTCTATATACATTAATTCTTGTCCTTTCTTGACTCTTGCCGCCAACCCTATTGGCTTTCCAAATGCGTGACTCATACCTGTCTGGAACCTGTCCGCACCTGCTCCTGCTGCAAGCGGATTTTCCCTTAGGATGTGATGTGGAAATGGTTTTATCTTGAAATAATAATTGTTTTCCCCGATTTTGTTTGAAAGCTGTTTGTTCACGGCTATTCTTGCTGATTCCAACGCATTGTGCCTTATCTGCACGTTGTTCTTGGAAATTAACTTAACTCTGTATGGAAACTTTGCACTTCTGTTCCCCATATCGAACATGACTATCTTTGAATTTGGCGCTCCGCGTACATATGACTTTTCTCTCTTTCTTGATTTCCTTGTATAAGGACGCTCAAGTTTCCTATATGCCACTGCCTTTCTTAATCTTGCCATACATATCTCCTAATTTTTGCTCTTTTTAAATCTTTTCCTATGTGTTTTAGTAAAATTTAAGGGTAACTACCGCTTTAAAAATAGAGTGGATGCGCTCGATTTGATTAGGAATTCTAAGAAAGAGATTAATTTAGCAGACCACATCTTCACCGTTGCACTTCCCGTTGTGCAGGACAAGAAAGTTTTTCTCAGTATTCTTAATCATTTAAACACAAGTCTTTTTCTGGCTATGAGGGCGTATCTGCTTTCTCAAAAGGGAATGAAAAAGTTGAGGATAATACCCGACAGCGAGGATTTAGTGAGGAGATTATTTTTTGAGGAATTCACTAAGAAGCTTGGCATTGCCACGAGCGAGCGCCATATAGTAAATGAAATAATTCAGGCGACAAAGGCATACAGGCGGAGCCAGACGGAGATTAAAAGAGGAGATGATTACGTGCTTTTCCTTCCAAACTTTGACACCGTTGTGATAAACCGTTCCGCCATGAAAAGATATTTAAGCACGGCGCAGAACTTTATTAATAAGATAGAAAAAGGTATGGAAGAATGGATAAACGCGAGCTTGCGGAAGTGAAAATGGAACGCCTGATTAAGTTGAGCGAAAGATTTGAGGAGATGAATGAAGAAGATTTCAAAAGGCTCATTTATTATCTTGGTAATGTTCTCAAGATAATCCCAAACGAGTCCCGCGAGAAGCAGGAGCTTGAAAGCTACGTGGATTTCCTAAACGACATGGACTTCAAAAAATTTGGGTACATTTTCAAGGGTATCTCCAAAAAAGGAAATGTTAAATTAACTAAAAGGGATGTTGTGGAATTGGTGTGGAGAACTCATTCGCTTTTATTTTAATATTTCTTTTGTTATCTGCTTCGCTCCCTCACCTCTGAATCTCATTTTCTTGATGTTGTTTTCAAATTCATCCCTGTTGTCAATGAAGCTTTTTACAGAATCTTTTAACTTGTTTACGCTGAGTTTTCTTTCAAAGAAGCACGCGTCTCCAAATCCTTCCCTTTTGACAAGCGCAGCATTTACAATTTGTTCGATATGATTCCTCAATGGGATTGTGAGGATTGGTTTCTTATAAACTAATGATTCGGATATGCTTGAGTGTCCAGCCGGGGAGATTATACCTTTTGAGATTTTTATGTACTCAAGGGCGTTTTTAATAAATGGGAAAATTATCATGTTGTCCTTTTTGATTACCTTCTTTGTCGCGTGGTTGCTTGAGATAATAAAAAATTTATCATCGAAATCCGGCAGAATCATTTCCAGTATATGGAACAACTCCCTTTCTATTTCTGAGCCGCCGACATGCACGTAATAAAATTCTTTGTCAATTTTCAGTTTTTTCCTGAGTTTTGATTCGGAAGGAATTTCTGCCGGTTTTTTTCTGACAATCAAGTCAGTGTATTTTATTTTTTCTTCATATGTGACTTTTTTTTCAAACGACGGCACGAAGAGTCTATCTCCATTTTTTAGCATGAATTTAATCAGCCGTTTTAAGAGAATGTGTTGTATCCTGACTTCATGAGTTTTGAGTTTCTTTGGGATAATGTTATAATGAGTAAGGGTTGTTATTAAATTTGTCAGAGTAAAATTAGGGAGGTTCCTTCTTGTCGCATAGAAAAATCCATTCGGCTCTGAATCAGTAAATACCATGTCAGGTTTAAACTTGTCTGCAATATCTCTGAATTTTTTGTAATCCTTATTTAGCTTTGTCGGATTTCTTAGAAAATCATTTATTTGCAGCATGACATCAAAAGAGTATCCTCTCCCTTTGTAGGCATATCCACCGAAGTCGCTTGCGGGGATTTTAAGTTTTTTGAAGTAGTTATATGAATTATGATATGTCAATATCTTGACTTTTGCCTTGCGCTTAAGTTGATTATATACAGATTCCGAACGGGTGGCGTGCCCGAGCCCGATTCCAACAATTGACATAAGTATTTTCTTTTTCATTTTTACCTTCCATAAAAGTATTCCACATATTTTTTCCCATACTTTTTCCCATAAGCTATGCTTTTTAGTATTATCATTGGCATCAGTGTTATTAGGGATATTATTTGTGACTTAAAACATAACAGTGCTTTTACTTTCAATGGGAATTCCCTTGAGATATCATAAATTATCTTTGGTTCTCCTTTGTTTGTGTCAAACATATTTATCTGGTAGGTATACATCTCTTTGTCATATTTTACTTCTTCCAGTGCCTCTTTTACTATCTTGTTCACAGCGATGTGGTCTGGATGAATATCTCTGTTTGAGTGGAAAAACACCTTGTTAGGTTTGTATTTTTTTAGGATTTCAATTAGTTTTTGTTTTTTTTCATTATCAAATTCTGCGTCGATGTCAGAGTGGACGCCAAGGAAGATTGTCTTGTGAACACCAAGAATTACACCTGCACGGTTGGATTCATAAATCCTTCTCGCTTTGAGCTGCTTTTGCGATAGAAATGGAGGCCAAGATGTCAATACTCCCGCGTGCCCTGAGCCGTAAGAGAATATTATCACTATAACTTTTTCCTTTTTTGCGAGCTTTGCGATTGTTCCTCCGCAACCTATAACTTCATCGTCTGCATGAGCCGCAAAGACAATTGTTGTCATACAATTAAAATATGCTTAAATGTTTAATAACTTTTTCTTCCAATTTGTTTATCAGTTTCTTGTTTTTGATGGCTAAAACACCAATTGTAATCCCTATTAATGCCCCTCCAACCACATCGCTTAAATAATGAACACCGAGGTAAAGGCGAGATAATGCGGTCAAAACTGCAATTGTATAAAACAAATACATGTATTTTGGATACATATCTGATAGCACCACCGCGAATAAGAATGACATTGCAGTGTGTCCGGATGGGAAAGAGTATTTTGAGTAAGGGAGCATTGATAAGTTAAGCGCTAGGTTTGGGCGCGGTCTCTTAATTAATACTTGATTAATGTTATTGTCACAAAACTTGCGAATGTTGAGAGAAGGATAACAAACATTCTCTTGTATCTTCTGAGGATAAACATTATTGTTTCGATTATGAAAAATATGATTATAACTGTTGTTGAGAATAAATAAGAAAGAAATAACGCTAAAAAATCAAAAAAAGGATTTCTAAAACTCTGCAGGATTGTGATTGCTGCTGTGTCTATCATCATTTAAGCGATATCATTGTCGATGTTCTTTCAACTTCGTCCATTGCGCGGACTTGTTTTATCAAAAAGTCCTGAAGTGCTTCCATGCTTTCTTTTTCTATTTTTGCTACAACATCATATTCTC
>WALP01000027.1 GCA_015522785.1 Candidatus Parvarchaeota archaeon | reverse complement strand
CCTGAACCTGCTGATGTTACTGATGTCTGTCCAAACGCTGTTGCTACATCCATACCGACTGAAACATCCTTTGCCAAGTCTGTTGCTGCGCTTGCTGTAAAGGCTATGTTTGGATTCCAGCCCATTGTTCCTACTACTACATATGCGTCAAATACACCGTTGTCGTTGACGAATGGGTGTGGCAAATCGTCCAAAGCTGCAAATGCTCCAGCCAAGGTTGCCCCAGCCATTACAGCTCCTCCAACGAGTGCCGCAATTTTCTTTATGGTCTTTTTCATTTCCATTTTACTTCACCTACCTCCTTTGAGGTTATTTTTTTGTTTTTTCGAATTCAAAACCCCGAGGAATTACTGCTTTATACGATAGCTATCTCTCCTTCGCGCGCGAGGTTTTATAGATAAACTACTGATAGAAGGGTATTTAAGGTTTTCTTTAGCCGATTTCGCAGTTAGTCACTTCTTAATGGTAAAATTTGGGTTATCTTCTATCTGCTTATTTTCGGCTTCTTTTTCCTTTTTAGGCACAATTTTAAGCCTTTTTAGAACATCTGTTGCCTGCTTTAATCTTGCGGCGAGAATCTTGATGTCCTTGTCCATTGTGTTGACTTTTGCGCTAATGTCCGCCAAAATGTCCTGGAATTCTCCTGCCGTTATTATGATTTCGGCGGGGTCCAAAATCTCCACAACTGACGGCCCAAATGAGATAGTAATCATGAAAACATCCCTTACATTCTTGATTTCAGCCTCGAATTCCACGTGGGAGGTATACATCTTCTCGCTTATCTTCTCCGGCTCGGCGTATTTCTCATCAGTAACGTTAATAGTCTGCCTTAGCTTGTTAACTATATCCTTTAAGCTCTTGTTGAGTGCCTCTTTTGGCCAACCCATAAGCTCAAAGAACATCCTCACACGAATTTTTTGCTTCTTTTTTACAAACATAACATCACTTCCTCATTACAGCGTACAAACCAACTAATGAAACCACAACAAGTCCAATATATAAATATGTTGGGTCTACATCATTCCTTGAAACAACCCTAATTGTTTCAGTCTTGACAATGGTTTCATTGCTATACTTTATTTTTAGGCGTATGTTATAGTAGCCGTCCTCGGTGCCGTGCTTTATAAAATCCTTGAGCACAACATGCTCAGTCAAGTTTGGATGCAATATTATAGTTTGCTTGTTGTCCGTCCATCCCTGCCCGACACAATTGAATCCCTTATACACATATGAGTAAAGAGTCACATTAAGTGGTGTCTCTGATTTTAGGGAGACATTGACATTAAACCACTTTCCGACTTCAACTTCATGCGGAAATGACACATTGTAATCCAGAGAAGAAGCCACATTGTAAACTAGGAATATTAATACACATGCAATCAACATCTTTAGTTTCATCTGCACTCCCATGATTTGTAGAAGATTATTTTTAAAAAACTTTATTAAATCATAGTGCTCTCTTTTTTATGGTGAGTTTAAGATGGCTTTCAAATTTTTCAAGAAAAAGGAAAACAACTTCGCAGATGAAAAGGCAGAAGTGTTAAATGAGGATAAATTACCTGATCTTCCTCCATTACCAGATATGCCAAAGGAAAATGATTTCGGAAAAGGATTCAGGTCGCCTGAGGAATTAAAGCTTCCTCCACTACCTCCTCAATTGCCTCCAATGCCAAAGCCGGGAATGAATGAGCTACCTCAACCTCCTTCAGAACTTCCGCCATTTAAGGCACCTGAACCAATTCCAATGCCTCAGCCGAAGCCTATGGGCGTGAAGATGGAAATGCCTTCGGAGTTTGGTCCTGTTCCAAAAGTGAAGGGAACACCACCCCACATATTCATAAGAATTGACAAGTACAAAGATGTTATCGAAGCAATAAATAATCTCGGAGATGAGATAAAGGCAACAAAGGACGACTTGGAAGAGATACATGAAATAAGCGAAAATGAAAAAGACAAGATAAAGGAAGCCGCCGAAGTTCTCTTGAAGATTGAGGACTTGCTAAGCTACCTCGAAAAGACATTTAGTTCTACGGACGAGTAGTCCAAACCTTTTTATTTTTAATTCTCTATTCAATTTCTGTGGGCCCGTGGTCTAGACGCTGCCCTTTTTAAAAAGAAAGGTGGTAAAGGGGTGGTGCGGACAATGGTATGACGTCACCCTCACGCGGTGGAGGTCCCCGGTTCAAAAGCACTTTCTCTCTTTGAAAAGAGAGACAGAGCGACTTCGTCGCTTGCGTCGAGACGTAGTCTCGTCGACCTGCGCTAAGAGAGAAACTCTTGGCAGTGTATGGAAGTCCGGGCGGGCCCATTTGAAAGCTTTTTTAAATATGGATGATTTAGTTTAATGGGATGAAAATGGCAAAAGAAGAAACTTATGTCCGGATAGATGACGCAAACCTTCTAAAGATTACTTTCACGAAGCTGGCGAAGGACTTCGCAAGATATTCCAACTTGATGATAGACATAAAAAACCTCAGCGACGAAAAGAACAATAAGAGAAAAGAATTTCTTGCAAAGCTCTCAAACATAGAAAAAGAATTCAAGCACCTAGAGTCAATCCTCCCGAAAACGCCAAAGGAAAAGCACGCTGTCGCGCCGCATCCAAAGGCAAAGGTAAAAAAAGAAAAACCAAAACCCTCAAATGAGCTTGAATCATTTGACGAGCTGAGGAGTGAGTTCGAAAGACTGAGGAAGCAGCTCGAGAAGATTAAGAATTCCGTTTAGTTCTTTACAAAAATTTAAAAATGTGTAGTTTCAAAGTTTCCTATATGCGGGAGTGCCGGAGACACCCTTTCTTTTGAAAAAAAGAAAGCGTGTACGGAAAGAAAGATGCCCTTTTCTTTGGGGCAACTTACACCTTTCTTTTCGGGAAAAGAAAGGGGCAGTGCCGGAGCGGTCAAACGGGCACGGCTCAAGTGACCTTTTCTTTGGAAGAAAAGCTCAACCAAAAGAAAGGCCGCGGATACCGTGTGGGTTAGAGCTGACGTGCCTTTGGGCACTTGGTGACCATTCCCTACGCAGGTTCAAACCCTGCCTCCCGCACTCATACTTTTATGGTGATAAAATGAAAAATGCGACTCTTTGTATTGTGACACATGAAAACAAAATATTACTTGGAATGAAGAAAAGGGGATTCGGAGAAGGAAAGTGGAATGGATTTGGTGGGAAAGTCCAAGAAGAAGAAAATGTCGAAGACGCCGCGAAGAGAGAGCTTCTGGAAGAAGCAGCAATAACTGCACAAAAGTTAGATAAAATTGGGGAAATCACATTTTTATTCCCTCACAAAGAAGAGTGGAACCAAATTGTTCATTTGTTTTATGTACCAAATTTTGAAGGCACACCAAAAGAAACAGAAGAAATGAAACCACAATGGTTTGATATCGACAAAATCCCATTTGAAAAAATGTGGGATGATGATAAATACTGGCTGCCAAAAGTTTTATCCGGCAAAAAAATTCACGCCACTTTCATTTTCGACAAAGATAATGAGACAATTGTAGAGATGAAGATAAATGAAAATTAAGACGACGCCGAGGATATACCAGGAGAAAATTTTCGCCAGCGCCGCAAAACAAAACACATTAGTCATACTTCCAACTGGGCTGGGAAAAACGCTAATCGCACTAATGCTCGCTGTCCACCGGACAAAAATATTCCCCAACTCAAAAGTATTGTTTCTTGCCCCAACCAAGCCGCTGTGCGAGCAGCACAAGAAAACCTTTGAGGAAAATTTAGATGGCGAGAAACTTTCCGTCCTGACAGGAGCAAAGAAGCCCGAGGACAGGAAAACCATTTGGGAAAATTCTAAATTCATATTCGCGACTCCGCAGACTATAACCAATGATTTGGTAAGCGGAAGGATAAAGTTTGACGACGTTTCCCTCATTGTCTTTGACGAAGCGCACAGGGCTATAGGAGATTATGACTATGTCTTTCTCGCGAGAAATTACATGAACCAATCAAAACTCCCAAGGATTCTTGCGCTCACGGCGAGCCCGGGAAGCGATAAGGAAAAAATAAACGAAATCAGGAAAAACCTTTTCATAGAAAAAGTCGAAGTGCGCGACGAAAGCTCCCCCGACGTCAAGCAGTATGTCAAGAAGATGAAAGTGAAAAAGGTTTTCATAGAACTCCCAGAAAGCCTGAAGGAGCTAAAGGAACTTTTTGAAAAGGCGCTGAGGACAAGACTCAAGGAATTAAAGGATGCCAATATAATCAAAAGCGCTGACATCACCAAAATCAAAAAAAGCGACATGCTCAAGCTGCAGGGAAAATTAGTCGGGACAAAGGAGCCAGCCTTTTTCAAATATGTTTCAATCGTGGCGGCGTGCACGAAGATAATGCACTGCCTCGAGCTTCTGCAAACCCAGGGAATTAAACCTCTTGCAAGATTCATAGAAAGATTAAAAGAGCAGTATCACAAAGTAAAGGCGACAAAGGCTATAATGAATGACACTAATTTTAGGGAAGCAATGGCGCGGACTTTTGAGCTGGAGTCAAAGGGAATTGAGCACCCAAAGTTCGGCAAGCTCCTTGAATTGATTGACCCGGACGAAAAGACAATCGTGTTCACAAATTACAGGAACACCGTTGACAGAGTTATAGAATTTTTAGAAACAAACGACAAGCTAACGCCAGTCAAATTCATCGGACAAAAGAAAGGCATGAGCCAGAAAAGGCAGGTTGAAATTCTCAACAAGTTCAGGGAAGGGGAATTCAATGTCCTCGTTAGCAGCAGCATAGGCGAAGAGGGACTTGACATACCGGAAGTCAGCAAAGTAATTTTCTTCGAGCCCGTGCCAAGCGCCCTCAGGACAATCCAGCGGCGCGGACGAACAGCAAGGCACGCTCCCGGGGAGGTTATTTTATTAATAACAAAAGACACTATAGATGAGAAGTATTACTGGGTGTCGTTCCACAAGGAAAGGCGCATGAAGTCCGCCTTGAACGAGTTGAAGGAAAATGGAGAAAAACAAAAACGAATCGAAGAATTCTGAAGTCAAGATAATAGTCGACACGCGGGAACTGCGGAGCGGAGTCGTCAAAAAACTTTATGAGTTGGGCGCGAACATAAACAGCGTCCAGTTGCAGGTTGGGGATTTCATTCTATCCGAAAGGGTTTGCGTCGAAAGAAAAACAGTCAAAGACTTCCTGCAGTCGATTGTCGACGGGCGGCTTTTTTCCCAGATATCCAACTTAACCGAAAACTTCGAGAAGCCAGTCATAATTGTTGAGGGGCTTGAGGATATGTACACCGAAAGGATGATGCACCCTAACGCCATACGCGGGGCAATCGCATCCCTCGCGATAGACTTTAGGATACCCATAATCCAGACGACGGGCGAGGAGGAAACAGCATTGTTCCTTTACATGATTGCAAGCAGGGAGCAGCTTGACAAAAAAGTGAAGATTTCCTTAAGAGGGGAGAAAAAACCAATGTCACCTAAATTGTTGCAGGAATATATAGTGACAAGTTTTCCGGGAATTGGAAGGGGTATTGCCCAAAACCTGCTTTCTCATTTCAAGACAATAAAGAATCTGGTGAACGCCGAGATTAAGGAACTCAAAAAAGTTGAAAAAATCGGCGACAAAAAAGCCAAAAAAATCAAGGAAATTGTGGAAAAGGAATATGAAGAATAAAAAATACCTGATTGTCGGAGTCGACCCGGGGATAACCACTGGGCTTTGCGCCATTGACTTAAACGGAAAATTAGTCAAGACATACAGTTCGAAAAAAATGGGTATTGAGAAAATCATCTCGTGGATGGAATCTGTTGGAATTCCGATTGTAATCGCATGTGATGTGAAAGTTCCCCCATTTATTGTCAAAAAACTCAGCATGCTCCTGAAGGCAAAACTCGTGCATCCTCCATATGACTTAAAAGTCGGCGAAAAGCAAAAAATGACAAGCGGACTCCCCACAAAGGATGACCACCAGAGGGACTCCTGCGCGGCTGCCTTGTTCGCGTTTAAAAAATACAATTCATTATTCAGAAGAGTTGACGTATACATTGATGAGATAGGGAAGCCTGAAAAGGGGGATGAAATAAAAAAGAAATTGATTCTTGGCGGGGCAAAAAGCATAAAGGACGCCGCAAAGGAAAAAGTTGAGAAAATAAACCTTCAGCGAAAAAAGAGAAGCAGGTATATTGAAAAGGAAAGTTTAACAACATCCATGAAAAAAGAAATAGACTCGCTTAAAAAACTGCTTGAGAAATCAAAAGAGAGAATTGTTTTCCTCGAAAATGAAAATAAAAAACTCAAAAAGAAACTTAGTCTCAAAAAATCTAATAGTGAAATGAAATCACTGGCGGAAAAACGCAAAAGCGTCATCAAAACCCTTGAAGAAAAAATACTACTTCTCAAAGTGGAGATAAGCAAACTCAAAAAAATAAATTCATTCGTGGAAAATGAATGTAGGGTTATTAAGGCACGTGACTGCTATATTGTGAGAAAAGTGAAAAATTTAAGTGATGATGAGATTTCAAAAATTGAAAATGCCTTCGGTGACGCCCTTTTAGTTGAAGAATTGACGCTTCCAAGCAAGAGGACGCTCGGATTTCTCAAGCGCAACAGGATAAGTGTGATTTTGTTCAGGAGAGGGAAAAAACTCAAGGATATTTTATTGTCAAAAGGATTTACTATTGTTGATGAAAAAGATGTTAATATAAAATCAAAAGAGGGAGTACACTTTGTCGACAAGGAGGACATTGATTCTGCTATCAAGAAAGGAGTTCTAATTGAGAGAGTAATAAAAGAATACAAATCAAAAAGGCACTAACAATTTATAAAGAAAGAACGCAAATAGATATTGATGTTAAACGAAAAAGAAGCAAAAGTTGTTGAAATCATCCAAAGGCGGGGCCCCATTCTTCCGATTGAAGTATCTAAAGAATTAGGTGTGGAAACATTTCTTGCGTCTGCGATTCTATCCACTTTAATCAACAAGGGATATGTAAAGATTTCTCATAGAAAAGTTGGTTCCTCACCACTATATTATATAAGCGGACAGGAGCAAAGAGTGCGAAGCATGCTTTACCCGGAGTTAAATGAGCTTGAAAAAAAGGCGCTTAACAGGCTCAAAGAATTAAAAGTTGCATTTAGAGATGACTTGTATCCGCAAGAGAGGGTTTTGCTTTCCGACTTGAAAGATTTTGTAGACTATCTGCAGATAAAGCACGATGACAAGGAAGTTTATTGTTGGAGACATTATTCTGTAAGCGACGAGGAGTTCAACAACATCTTAAAAGAAAAATTCAATGTTCCAAACGAAGAATCCAAACCCGAAGTTGTAAAGGAGGTCCCGGCTGAGGAAAAGCAGGAGATAAAAGAGATAAAATTGGAACCCAAAGTCGAAACGGAGCTGAAAGTCGAGGCGCCAAAAGAAACTCCAAAGCCAAAAACCAAGAAGCCGAGGAAAGCTGTCGCCAAAGGCGAGCTTGAAAAGAAAGCGGTTGAGTATTTTCAGGAGAAAGGCGCCAAGGTTTTGCATGAAGAAATCGGAAGAAGTGAATCAAATTTTATTATATCCTTTGAAACTCCTGTGGGCGCCCAGAAATTTTTTGTTAAAGTTAAGAACAAGAAAAGTGTGAGTGAGGGGGATATGTCCAAGTTGTACGTGGAAGCGAATATAAAGAAGCTTCCAGCCGTTTTAATAACCCCTGCGAGCCCTAACAAGAAAATAATGGATTATATCTCGAAGAATTTTGGGGATTTGATAAGAATTATAACATTAAAATAAAAAGAAAAAAATGAAGAAGCTTAATTACTTCTTCTTTTTCTTTGTTGTCTTTTTCTTTGTGGTTTTCTTTTTCTTTGTTGTCTTTTTCTTTGTGGTTTTCTTTTTCTTTGTTGTCTTTTTCTTTGTGGTTTTCTTCTTTTTAGCAACCATTTTCATCCCTCCGACTCTCCAACCAAAATCATTAGTTGAAGATCTTGATTTTTAGTAATTATTTAAAGTAGGTTTTTATTTAAAAACATTTTTCTTTTCAGAAAAGACAAAAAAACGAAGACAATGTGTAATGTAAAAGATTTAAATACTTTATTTACATTATTTAATTTATGAAAACGACTATAACTATATCAAAAAAAGTATATGAAAAGCTGATAAAAAAGAAAATGAGAATGTCATCCAAGGCAGGACGTCCTGTAACTTGGGATGAATTCTTTGATAAGAAAGTAAAATAAGAGAAATAGCGGGAGGTGGACTTTCAAAGCACCGCCAAGAGTTTCTCTCTTAGCGCAGGTTCTCTCTTTTCAAAGAGAGAAAGTGCCTTTTGAACCACCGACCTCCGGGTCTCCCTGAACCCTTCTTTCCCAAGGCTTTCTTCGGAAGAAAGGCTTTTATGAGCCCGGCGACCACTCCAGGCTAGTCTATCCCGCTATCACTAGTTGTTAGTCAAGCGAACCCTTTTAAAATTTTCTAAAAACTAAATTGTACTACCAAGCATGAAGTTAGCGTCGTATGCTGGCGCCATGAAAGATTTTATGAAACTCCCGGCGTCTCTGCTGTTCCACCATTCCCTGCCGAATTTGTTCTTCAGCTTCTTAAGCATCCAGTTTTTGTGCATATCCGCGACGACATAGCTTGGAGAATATATGGTAAATTCGGAAAGTATGTGGTGAAAAAGCCAGTAATCTTCTGGTGGCTCGATGCCTACAAACTTTTTCAGTAATGAGGAGTATTCGCTTCCTATCTCGTCGAACTTTATTTCGCCGCTCCAGTATTTGTATTTGACAAGAGAATTCGCAGCGTAGAACGTCAGGAATTTCGCCCTAGACAACTCAATTCTTTTCTGCAATTCTGGTGAAAAAGCGTTTATTGATTTAAGGTATGTTTTATTTGTTGATATTGATTCAAACAATTCCGAAAAGGTTTCAGCGACACCGCTTGGAACTTCAAATCTTTTCCAGAATGGAACATTAGGAGACATACTTACGGCATGTGCGGCATGTCCGAATTCATGGAATGCAGTCTCGAACATGTTAAATCCGCCAACAGGCTTGTACGAAACCCTCACATCATATGGGGGGTTCGGCCAGAAGCAGTATGCGAACCCGAACTTGTTTTTCCTGTCCCTGTCATCAACCATGATTTTTCCAAACGGGAATCCCATTGACTTATAAATTCTCTTCACATATTTCTTTGGTTCGAGATGGAAATTAATATTCTTGTACAAGATTGAGCCCAAGTAATAATACTCATTCCAGTATTCTTTCGAAACTCCGAGCGTCTTCCATGCTTTCTTAAATGTTGGTTTATACTTGATACCAAGTGATTTTATCTTCTTGAAAATATCCTCTGAAAGATTTTCAGTTGTCAGGAATGAATCAAGCACGCTTTCTCCATATCTGAAATAAACTTCACTTATCTTCTCATATCTCTTCTTAAGAACCTTCTTTATTTTGGAGCTATTGCCAATGAAGTAATCCAACACCTTTTTCCTCTCTTCCTCTTTCGAGTTTGGGAGCCACATCTTCCAATTAGCATAGTTTATTTTTTTATAGTGCAATTTTGAGCGCTCCTTTATCTGCTGGAGAAAAAGTTTCGTCTGTGAGTATTCAGCTATGTTCCCCAAAAGCCAAAGCTTATACTGCTTGTCATCCGCTTTATGTATAAGTCTTTTTGATATTACTGCAAGTTCTTTTTGGTAAGTATTTATTTTCTCTTCACTATAACTAAAACCAGAATACATACGAAAGTGCTGAATTGAAAGCTTTCTGCATATCTCTTTTATGTTCATCCTATCACTTGCACATCTTCAAATAAAATTTGTGGGGATATAACACTTGACTCTTGGCGGTACTTGTTCCCAACCATCTCAACTTTTTTAAGAGCGTCAAACAAGTTAAAGCTTACCATTGCCTGCTTAACAGGATATTTAATCTCTCCGTCTTTGACATAAAACACATCATCAACCCCAACAGAACAGTCGCCTGTTATTTTATTGATTAGATGTGTGCCAACAAGTTCCCTAACAAACAATCCATGCTTAATTTCAGAAATCAATTTATCATGGGAATACTTTCCCTTGCTAAGAATAAAATTTGACGCAGATATATTTGGAATTACTTCTATGCCATTCGAATTGCCAGTACTAGTGGTATTATCCTTTTCAGCGGAAAAGTTGTCATAAAGGTAGTTTTTCAGTACACCTTTTTTGAATACAATAGTTTTTTGCCTTCTTTCACCCTCGCCGTCAAACTTGGACGAAAAAAGTCCGCTGGGCAGAATTCCATTATCATATACAGTAATTTTGTCGGAAAAGATTTGCTCTCCCAGCTTCCCTGTGAATCTGCTGCGCCTTGTCTGGACATTGCTCGCCAAAACCGCTGGGATTATCACTGATTCCATCAAATCCGAAACCGCGAAGTAGTCGAAGAGCACGCTTCCTTTGAATGATGATATTTTTTTCGCGTTAAGCTTTGAGTCCAGCAGCTTGGAAGCACTCTTGCCAATTTTTGAAACATCATGGATATTGTGAGTTGTGTGAAAATCATACGAATTTAAGTAAGAATTGCTTACTTCAATTGAAGAAGAAAATCCACTCTCCTTATGTTTTAAATTTACTCCGTTTGAATTAGCGAACAACCTTTCCTGAACATATTTTGAAATCGAAGCCATTGGAATGTTGAATTTTGAATCAACAGAAGACACTAACTCTTCCCCGTGTTCAAAAATGTCTTTTGAACTTAATCCTACAATTTCCTTATAGTACATTTTTTCCAATGATGGCATCTTCTTCCTTTCAACAATCGGCACTTCATTTTCCAAATCCTTTGACACTTTCATTATCTTAGCAGCGCGGATAACAGTATCTTTCCAATTATCAATATTAGTGGTAAAAGCATAACCAAATTTTTTTCCTCTAGAAATTCTTATTCCAAGCGACACCTCCTCTCCTTCCACGAACTTCGATGCTTTCCTGTTTGAGTATATAAGTTCTGACTTTGATTCCTTCTCGACGCTAATTGAAACATCTCCGAATTTTTCCCCGAATTTAATTATTTTATTTATCTCCACCAACCATCGCCTCTGAAATCATTATGTGTGGCGCTGCTCCGCCAACGGGAACACTTTGCCCCGCCTTTCCGCACCTCCATCCGCCAAATGACACCTTTTGGTCATTGCCAATTCTTTCAATTCGCATGAGAGTTTCAAGAATATTCCCGCCAAATGAAACCCCCATTATCGGCTTTGTTATTTTTCCATTTTCAATCAAATACGCTTCCCTGGCATTGAAAAGAAAGTTGCCTGTTGTCGGCTCGACTACGCCGCCCATGGAATTTTTGGCGTATACACCTTTTTTGATTCCCTCGAAAAGCTCATCGAATTTGTAGTCGCCGTTAGCGAGAACGGTGTTGCTCATTCTCGGTATCTGCATATTAGTCGCGTCCTGAGCCCTTCCATTCCCTGTCGGTTTCATGCCCATCTTGTTCGCAGTTTCAAGTGACTGAAGATAATTTGTAAGGACGCCATTTTTTATCAGCTGGGTGTTCTGCGCCTTGACTCCCTCGTCGTCGAATGAATAAAATCCGTGCTCGTGATTTATCTTTGGAGTATCATATAAATTCAAAAAGTCTGGTGCTATCTTCTTGCCAAGTTTGCCGACAAGCACCGAGCTTTTTTCTATGATTGAATCTGCCTCGGTGGCGTGCCCAACCGCCTCGTGGAAAAACACGTGCGTCAAAACAGGGTCCGCAATCAATGGCATTCTTCCTGCAGGCGCCCTTTTTGCCGAAAGGTAAATTTTGAGTTTTTCTTCAAGCTCGTTAATTAATCCCGTGAAATCGGTTTTCAGGAAAAGCCTGTAGTCCCCTACCTTCCCTATTCTTTCAAACGATTGCCTAAGCTTATCGCCTTTCTTTCCCGTAAGCACCATCAAAAAGTTGAAGTAGGGGCGGACTTCCCTGACGTCGGAGCCGAAAGAGTTCAAATATAACTGGTCTTTCATGGCAAAGCTCGCCTCGATGTTCTTGCTCTTCAGTTCTTTTAGGGAAAATTTGGAGTATAATTTCATTAGAAGATTAAGCTTGTCCTCGACGTCCACGTCAAACGGCGACTTACCCTTGAACAAAATTTTTTTCTTGTTAATAGGAACATTGTCTATTGAAAACTTTGACGCATCCCTCGAAGAAACCTTCGACGCCTTGAACGCCTTTGAAAATATTGACTCAACTTTTTTCTCGTCGTTGGTGTACGCAAAACCCCAAGCACCCTTGTAAAAAATCCTGACTCCTATCTGCTTTGAGGACAAGTCTTGGATTGTTTTCACGGATGAGTCTTCAGTCGAAATAGTTTCGGCATTTTGGTTTAGAATACGCACGTCAATGAACTCAGCGCCTTTGCTCTCAAATCTCTTAATCAACTGCCTGTAATTCATGTGAAAGGAAAGATGGTTTTCATTTAAATTATTTGCTTATGGCGCGCTTTATTTTCCTGAGAACGTTCTTCTTTCCCTTCGGCCACTTTAAAGCATGTTCTAAGACTTCAGCGATGTTCTCGACGGGGGTAATTTTTATTCCCTTTTTGTCAACAAGCACATCCTTCTCGTTCGACTTCGGAATCAAAACCTCTTTTATGCCTGCTTCCTTTGCCGCCAGTATCTTCGCGTTTACTCCTCCTATTGGAAGAACTTCTCCACGTATTGACAGCGAACCCGTCATAGCGACATCCTGCCTAACGGGAATCTTTTCAAGCGCGGATATGACAGATGTAGCAACAGACACCGATGCGGAATCTCCTTCCACTCCCTCATACGTTTGAAGGAACTGAATGTGAATGTCATAGTTTATGAGTGACTTTCCGGAATACTTCTTGAATATAGCGCTCACGTTCGTGATTGCTTCCTTGGCAATTTCTCCGAGCTTTCCTGTCGCGAGGATTTGCCCTCTTTCCTTTTCAAGTGCCGGAACAACAGAGGCTTCTATCGGCAACAAAATTCCTGAACCCGTCGCTCCTCCGACAACCGCCAGGCCGTTGACTCTTCCAAGCTCGGCACCAGATACTTTGATTATCTGATATTCTTTCTTCTCGTGAATATATTTCTCGGCAATCTGCTGTTCAAGAGTTTCGGAAGCTCCCTTTGCTTTCTTGATGTGAATTGGTTTTACGTATTTGCTTCCTTCCTCTTTTGCTATGTCACCCGCGACTCTAATCAATCCGCCCAAATCTCTGAGCTTCAAAGTCAAGTATCCTTTTCTCCCGGCTCTCATTCTTGCTTCCTTAATTATCTCGATAACTGCATCCTTAGTAAAGTGTGGAATCTTTCCGTCCTTGATGACTTCCTGCGCAACAAACCTTGCCATCTTCTTGACATTTTCAGGGGTATCTTTTATTTTATCTTTCATATAAACTTCATAACCGCTTCCGCGGATTCTGCTTCTCAATGCGGGATGAATATGCCCTACTGTTTCGAGGTTTCCCGCGGCGACAAGAATGAAATCTGTTGGAACTGGGTCCGTCGTGACCATGGCGCCGGCGCTTCTCTCGCTCCTTCCGGTAATTGCATATTTCTTTTCCTGCATGGCAGTCAAAATTTCAACCTGCATTTCAGGTTTTAATGTGGCAATTTCATCTACAAATAAAACACCACCATTTGCTTTGTGAATCGCGCCTGCGATAACTCTTTCGTGTGGTGGTGTTCCAAGCCCTCCCGTTTGAAACGGGTCGTGAAGAACATCTCCTAAGAGGGCACCTTCATGCAGTCCCGTCGCGTCAATGAAAGGCGCATGAGTCAAGTTCGAGTTGTCAATCAAAACCTTCGGTCCTATCAACCTTCTCCTTTGGTTCTGCATCTTATAAACGGCATAAAAAGCAACAGCCCCTAAAAAGATGAGCATCAAAAACATTGTTCCTGACACCCTATCGGCGGCTTTTAGGATGTCGCTTTTTTCCGCGCCTACAATCCAGTCAAGGACTGTGGACGCAGTGAACATAAGAACAAATATCACAACAATGTAAAGCCAGCTGTTCTTTCCGGACATCTGCATGAGCGCTTTGAGTCTTGTTTGTTCTACTATCTTTCTGCCCATCCCCGCTGGAACTGTTTGTATCTTTGGATTGTTTTCGTCCTTCGGGTTTGGAAGGCAGAGAACATCAAGAAGTTTTTCCCTTGGAATTAATTCCGCGAGCGCCTGCCCGACTAAACTCTTTCCTGTTCCGGGCTCGCCGATTAAAAGAACATGTCTTCTCTGCCTTGCGGCTTTTTTTATGACATCAACAGCATCATCTTGTCCTATAACTTGGTCTATCAATTTTTCAGGAACTTTTATGTCTGCTGTAGTTTTGAATTTAAGATATTTGGAATCGTTTGCCATTATAGAAAATAAGAAGAACAAATGTTAAAAAGATTACCACTAAGTTTACTTACTCTGCTTCTTCAGTCTCTGCTTCGCTTGGTATTGCAGCCTTTGAGATTATCAAAATATCGCCGACCGCCTTTACCAACTGGTGCGGAACAATTACTCCCCTTGCGCCGGAAATTGTCTTACTCAAATAGCTGTTTCTTGTCGCCTTTATTTTCCAACCGAATATTCTATTATTTTGAATTATTATTTCATCAACATCCCCAAAGTATTCACCTTGGTCTGTATATACTTTAACGCCATATGTCCTTGATACTTCCCTCATCTTCAGCATAATCTTACCTCCTTATATGAAAATAATAAAAAATCACTTACTTTTAAATTTTTGTGTCCTCCTCTGCCTCTATCTCCTCAACCTTCTTTTTTGTCTCCTGGCTTATCTGCTCCCTGAACTTTGATTCAACAACACTGAAATACTCAAAAAACTTTTCCGTCAAGTCCAAAAGTTGTGTCGTCCCGTGCTTTTCAGAAAGAACAAATCCCATCCTCTCAAGTTTCTTTATATGTCCATATGCTTTGTTGCCTCTTATTTTGACAACAGTCGACTGCTTTATGGGCTTCTTCGCGGCTATTACTGCAAGTGTCTTTATCAATCCACTCGGCATTTCAGGAGGAAGCATATCTTTTACATCAGGAGTGTGCTCCGGTTTTATCGACATCTTCCAAATGTCTCCCTCGTTGATTATCTGAACTCCCTTTGACTCGTCAAGATATTCTAACTCAAGAGCGTCAAGAATTTTTTTGACATCCCTCTTGTTGATTCCCGTCTTTTTCATTATTTCCTCTACCGTAAGCCCGTTCGTTGCGAAAAGCAGGGCTTCAACTTTTGCTTTGTGCTTAGTGTAATCCTCGTCTGACATATATCTCACCGAATTCCTCTTCTTGATTTATTTTTATCTTTCCCTTGTTCGCAAGGTGAATCAAAGGCACGAATGTCCATATAATGTCTTCCCTTTGCTTACTTGGAGTTAAACTAGAAAATTTCACAGATTCTTTATTAAACCTTTTGAAAAAACCTAAAATTTTATCATAAAGTAGGGCTATCTTTTCACTCAAGTCAATCTTCTTGAGCTTAAGTTTCATCTTGACTTCCCTCTGTTTATGTCTGAACTTTCTTTTCTCGCTCACGACAATGGCTTTCCTCAATGATGAAATCAATTCCTCAATTGTGACTTTTCTTTTCTTAGGCTGTGGCACATGTGGGTAAAGTTCATAATTGCCAATTTCAATTTTTTCCTCTTCCTTAGATGTGATTGCTTCTTCCTGCTTCTTGGCGATTAGATAATCCGACTTCATCTTCAATAAAATAGCAGCCGCGAGCAAAAACTTCCCAGAAAGTTTTATATCAAGCTTCTTCATAAGCCGAATCGCGTCAAGATATTTTTTCACTAGAATTGAGATGTTTATGTCCCACGGGTCAAGCCCCTCGCCTGCGACTATATCTCTAATCAAGCCTTCCCACGTGAGCTCCTCCGACATAATAGTCTTGTATAATTTGTCTTCTTGCATATAGAATATACACTAATTCCGCATTAAAAAACTTATACAAAAAAAGAAAAAAAGATTAACCAAAGTATGACGCTTTGGTTAAGTCCGCTCTTGCGCTCTTGAACTGTTCAAGGAATTGCCCATACACTTCAATGTCCTTCTTCGTCAAGCTCGGTTTTATCACCTCAAGAGCTTTCTCAAAGTGCTTCTTCTTGACTTCCTTTGTGTTCATATCCTCTCTCAACGCCTGCATTCCTGCTTCCCTGCAAACTGCCTGCAAGTCAGCTCCAGAGTATCCTTCTGTCTCATCTGCAATTTTTTCCAAGTCAACGTCTTTTGCAAGAGGCATACTTTTCGTATGTACTTTAAGTATCTTCAATCTCGCTTCCCTGTCTGGAGGTGGAACTAAAATCACTCTATCAAATCTACCTGGACGCAAAAGTGCTGGGTCAAGCATATCTGGCCTATTCGTCGCTGCTATTATTGCCACATCTGAAAGGTTTTCCAGTCCGTCCATCTCAGTAAGCAGCTGGGCGACAACTTTTTCCGAAACTTCATTTCCCATGCTTGCTCCCCTTCTTGGAGTCAAAGAATCTATCTCATCGAAAAAGATTATGCATGGTGATGCCTGCCTTGCTCTTCTGAAAATTTCCCTTATCGCTTTCTCTGATTCGCCAACCCACTTGCTGAAAATTTCAGGTCCTTTCACCGATATAAAGTTCGCCTCGCTTTCCTTGGCAACCGCCTTTGCAAGAAGCGTCTTTCCGCATCCTGGCGGACCCATAAGCAAGATTCCCTTTGGTGGTGTTATCCCTATGCGAGTGAAGGACTGCGGATTTTTAATCGGCCATTCTACTGTTTCCTTAAGTTTTCCTTTAACATCTTCAAGTCCACCAACATCTTCCCATTTAACATTTGGTGTTTCAATCAACACTTCCCTCATAACAGACGGACGCACAAGCTTCAATGCCGCCTTAAAATCATCTCCTTTAACTTCCAACTTCTCAAGCACATCCCTCGGAAGTTGCTCGCCTTCTTTAATCTTAACTTTTGGAAGTATCCTCCTTAGGACATTCATCGCTGCTTCTTTGCATAACGCTGCGACATCTGCGCCAGCATACCCGTGAGTTATATCTGCAATTTTTTCCAAGTCAACGTCTTTTGCAAGAGGCATGTGCCTTGTGTGAATCTTTAATATTTCCAGCCTTCCATTTCTGTCGGGTATGCCAATCTCTATTTCCCTATCGAATCTTCCCGGACGCCTCAACGCTGGGTCAATGTCATTCGGGCGGTTTGTCGCCGCTATGACAACAACTTTTCCCCTGTTTTTCAAGCCGTCCATAGTCGCAAGCAACTGCGCGACAAGTCTTCTTTCGACTTCCCCAGTTACATTTTCTCTCTTAGGTGCTATCGCGTCTATCTCGTCTATGAAAATTATTGAGGGTGCGTTTTTCTCGGCGTCCTCAAAAATTTTTCTTAGTTTCTTCTCGGATTCGCCGACCCACTTTGAAACAACTTCTGGTCCGGCTATGGAAATAAAATGGGCCTCGCTTTCGTTCGCTACGGCTTTCGCTAGCAACGTCTTACCTGTCCCTGGTGGTCCGTAAAGAAGAACTCCTTTTGGAGGTTCCACACCAAGCCTCTCAAAAAGTTCAGGGTGTTTAAGTGGTATCTCCACCATCTCCCTTATTTTTGCAACCGCATCTCCAAGCCCACCTATATCTTCGTATGTCACTTCTGGTATTTTCTTCTCTACAAGCTCAACTGGCTCGGATGACACATTTAGAACTGTTTCTCCAGTTATCATCACAGGTCCTTTTGGGTTTGTGTTGACAACTACCCACTTAATATCACCTATACCAAAGCCAACAGCCCCAAAATCTTCTTCAATCATCCTAAATATCTCTTCAAATGGGCTTTCCGAAAAAGTCTTCCTTCTCCTTCTTGTTCCGCCAAGAGTCAAGATATCTCCTTTCATGAGCGCCCTTCCGAGCAAAGCCTGTTTGGCAGTTTCCGGATGAATCTGCACACGGATTCCTTTCTGCGCCGGCGCTATTGTCACTGTCTTTGCCCTGCTGTATTTAGCTTTCTTGATTGTGACTAATTCCCCTATACCTGCTTTAGCATTCCACCTTGCGAGTCCATCCATGCGTATTATATTCAACCCCAAATCCGCGGGATATGCTCTATCAACAATCGCGACTGTTGGTTTCTCACCGCTTATCTCAACAACATCTCCTGGAGAAATCCCTAATTTCTTCATTACTGATGTGTCTACTCTGACAATTCCTTTACCTACATCATCCTGCATCGCTTCTGCGACTTTAAGTTTAAAAACTGGTTCATCGTTTTTCTTCAAAATCATTTTTCATCACCTACGACAAATTGATTATAATTATTTTTTTTCTTACTGTGGGTTTCACGCTTCTTCCTACACGTCTTAACTGAATTATTCTCATCTTATTTAAGAGTTTCAGGTCATCAAACACATTCTTTACATCTCTGTCAACCATGCTCGCAAGTTCCCTTATTGAACTTGGATGTTTTTCCATAACTGCCCTTATTAATTCCATCCTTTTCATTGTCAGCGCCTCAAAAAGTTTCATTTGCTTCTCTATCAAAAGCACGTCTTCCATGTGTTTCTTCATCATCTTTTTGAAAAGCTCGTCCATATTCAATCACTCTGTTGGTGTGTTATACCCACATATACTGTTGGTATGTGTAACCAACATTTATAAACTTTTCGCTTGGCACAATTTATAAATTAAAAAGAACTTCATAGAGTAATGAAATCACAAATGAGCATAGAATTTTTAATTGGCGTAACAATCATCCTCATAATATATGTAGCAACTATTGGTGTCTTCAGCAATTACACCCAGACAAACGTTGTAGAAAGCGAAATGGGAAAGCAAGTGTGTTACACGCTCTCAACAGGCGTAAGTTCTGCTGTCATTGGAGGGGATAATATAGCTCTTAACATCACCCTCCCTGAAAAAATTTCAAATAAAAACTATCATGTTTATGTCGTTCCAGGAAATGAGTCAACAATAACAATTGACTGGGGAGATGGAATTTCTTCGTGTACACTTACAACCCAAAACGTAACGAAACTCAATTTCACTCCATGTAAACTTTCCATAAACAATTTAAATGGTACTGTTTACATCTCAACTTTGTCAACAGAAAATGAAACATATCCAATAGGAAATGATGTTCTAATTGTCGGAAAATATTTTTTAACTAACGTCAGTTTAAGTATATCTAAAAACAATTCCATTATCATAAATGAAACCTTGCCTACATCAAACGGCGAATTTAATTATACATTCCATACTACTAGCACAGGGACATATCTCATAAAAGCATACGATGAGAATTACAAAACTTTAAATTCTGAGAAAACAATATATGTAATATGAAAGCGCAGATGATTTCAATGGATTTATTTATAGCAATAACTATACTTATGATTATCATCGGCGGAATGGGGGTTATGATTTATGAGTTCAATATTAATGAAGAGCAACAATCACAGAACAGAGATATGCAAATAAAAGGGGAGGCAGCAATAAACTCTCTAGCATATTCTTCTGGAACCACAAATTGGGAAGAACATTCTACCCCACCTTAATGTACGCCGCGCCGACAATTCTTGAATCTGGAATCATAGCAGAAATAATCCATGTCCCATTTATACTAGGCAAGGTGTAATTATTTAAATAATAATCATGCACATTAGCAACATAACTCTCCGCAATTGTTTTGTTCGGGTAATAAATAGTCATATTGACTGGCGAATCTCCACGCCTTAAATTAAAATTTTCATCTGAAAGAGTGATAGTATAATAAACAGTATCACCGCCGCTAAAGGTATTATCCACCATAGTTCGACTGGAATCATTATATACTTCAACAAAAACACCAGAAGGGTTATGGTCATTTACAAATACCACTGCGGCGCCAATTGGTTGAACCATCTCAACAGACAAAGTCACCCTTCCTGGATTTAATGGGATTGCACCATAAACTCTTATCTTCGTTGTCTTGTAGACATCTTTGGAATGTTTTCCACTAAGCCTAAGGTTTATCTCATCTTTATAGAGATATGTCCCGCTTCGGTCAATCCCATTTGGGAGATTGATATATGCTTTAGTTACCGCACCAGCTCCTTGAGCATAAACTAAATTAATTGACGAGCTAATTGTGTCTACTGTTTGCTGAGCATTTATAGAATCAATATCTCTAAAATAAGAAGTTATATAATCCACTCCAAAAAAAGAAGTTATGGCTATCAATGTCAAGCCGAGCGCCACAATGGACATAAATTCTATTGCCGTTTGTGATTTCATATATCTCCCTCTTTTTGCATTTCAAGACTGCTATCTACAAGCTTTAGATAATCTTTATTTATGTAGATATCTAAAAAATAGTTTTCTTTATATGTTTGGTTCACAAATGAAAGGTAGTTATCTATTGTTTCGCTTGTGGCATTTTTTTCACGTAGATAATGCATGTCATATTTTATATCATAAAATGAGGATGCCATTTTGTAAGCGCTTAGCCTTTGATATTGATTTTCGACTACAAATATCTCCCTTTTAGATTGTATGCTTGAGAAAGTGACAAGCACTAATAGGATAAGTTGTATAACTAAAATTGTTGAAAGAATCCCTTTCCTCATCTGGAATGCGCCTCCACAACAATCATACCATATTTAATAACATTAAAATTGTCGTAATCCTCTTCGCTAAATCCCGTGCCTGTTGCATTTGCTATCACCTTGTATTCATCCACAACAGCGTCTTCAGGGATTGTCACATTAAAAGACAAATTTGAATCTGAAACAATCAAATAATTAGATGGTGAAATATTCCATCCAACATTACTCCCATCTTTATCTTCAACTCTAAGAGTAACATTTAATTGGGATGATGTTGGATTATGAACATTAACTCCAACTAGAATATCCCTTCCTGGTAATGAAGACGGAGCACGAACAGTTATGTTGCCACTCTTATTGCCCAACCCCTCGGTAACAGAAAGCACGAGATACCTCCGAATTAAAAATTTTTCATCAAAATTATAATTAGTGACGTTCATTATCTTTATGAAATTAGTCCCGTTCCACACTAAAAATTCTGCATTTGTTGGATAGTCAGTCTCATTCATTAATTGTGTAAATAAAATTAACGCATTAGTTGAATTAATTTGGTACTCTCTATAAATTTTTGAAAGTTCTTCGCTGTTGTCAAACGCAGAGATATAGTTGTCCACATGGGTATAAACGTTCGCGCCAGATGAACTAAAGGTAGTTGTTTGCGAAAAAAACTCATAAAACCCAATTGAAGCGGCAATAAAAATTGAAAGTGCAAGTAGCGCATCTATGGTAAATACAACACCTTTGTTCACTTCCACACACCTAATGAAACTCTAACCAACTTATACCCAACATCTGTTTTCAAAACAGCAATCCTATCAAAGTAAATCACTTTTCCATAACTTGATTGGTCGGGGACAACTTCTGTTGGGATTGTATATCCACCGTAGGATGAAGTGGTAATCCCTCCACCTGATATACTCCCACCAGCAAATCTTGGAGAAATGTACCCAGTTCCACTAATTCCATAAATCACATTTTCTGATGTTTTCCCTGGAGTCACACCATACACGACTGAAGTTCCATTTATTGTGTAATACGAACCATTTAGGTAGGTAACTTCAAAAATGAAATTGTAATCCCACAGCCCAAGGACGTTTTTGGCACAGTAATAATTTAAGTGTATAAAAGCGTTAAGCTTGTGTTCATCGATAATCCCTGGGGTTACTGCAAGTCCTAAAGTGGTTATATTATTACATGCTGCTGGAGATGGTGGTTTTACTGGTGGAGCAACATTGATGATGCCATTATTTAGTATTTTAACATTCCCACATTCGTTTTCGGCTTTCACACTTACAGAATTGCTACCTACATCAGGATATATCATTGCAGTATATTTTCCATTTTGGTATGTCATCACTTTACTTGTGTCTCCTATTCTTGCAATAACACTAGTAATTGGGTCTTCTGAGGCGACATCAGCGGAAACAATAATTTTCTCTCCGAAGTATATATTTGTTGATGAAGTAGTTATATTTGAAATGAGTATATCTGAACATGGTTTAAATACTTTAACCAGAAGTTCTGATCTTGTGTTTGAATCCTGGTGGAATAAAAGCTCGTTTTGTGATGCATTTGCATGTATTATATATGTTCCTTCTTGTATTGGCGTCGCGCTGACAACACATTCTTCAGGAGGGGTATTTGTATAAAACTCCACAGAACAGTTACATACATTGCCATTGCAAGTCAAATTTCCAGAAACAGGAGAAATATTTGTAAATTCAAATGGGAATCTAATAACAATGTTACCTTTATAATTCCCATTACTCATCGTGGTAAATGTATCTGCATAATCAGATACTCTAAATGTAAAGTTGTAAGGCATATTAATTTCAATTTTGTTGTCCGCGCCTTCCGCAGAAGAAAAATTTACATTGTCTACTTTGAAGTCCGTCGAAATTGCCGGCGCCATCACTGTTGAGATAATATCACTTCTATTTGACGAACTATTATCCTGAAAGTGCACAACGATATTTGAATTAATGCTTACAAAATTCATAGAATATGAAGTAAATGTATAACTCCATTCAATATAACTCTTGGAAGGTATTGTTATAGGCGAACTCAGATTTGTTTTGACAGTATCACCATCTATGAAAACAGACGGGTCTGAATATCCTATCTCATCGTTGCCAATAAAGGATGAATTAATAAATTTCACGAAAGAGTGACCCCAATAGTGAGTTAAATTTGAAATATGGATGGGTTCTGTCCCATTATTATACACAACAAAATATACAGTTTCACTCCCACCAAACCATAGTGAAGGATTAGGTATGTTCTGGTATATAATCACATTGTCCGCTTCTAAAGAATGGGCTAACCCAAACACAAAAAACATTAACAAAATCCCGAGGATGACTTTCAGTTTCATAGTTAAAAAATAGCCTCTTGGGGATTATTAATTTTTCTAAAAGTATTTTAATCTGGCAATATTTACAAAATTATGGCTAAAAAGAAGAAAACTCTCAAAAAGAGAGTTGTGCCCAAAAAGAAGGCAAAAACAAGAGTAAAAAAGAAAATCATTAAGAAGAAGGTATTAAAACAGAAGACAGCTAAAAAAAGAACAACCAAAAAGAGAGCCAAACCAAAAATAAAAGTGGTAAAGAAGAAACAACAAAGGAAAAACATCCATCTTAAAATAAAAAAGGATGTTATAGAACATATTTCTAAAAGCCTTTCTGAGAAACATGAAAGAAGAAAAATTGGAGCACATATTTCAAAAAAAATTCTTGTCGATGACCTTATGCTTCGAAATCCGATTACTCTCCCTAAAAACGCGCCTTTAGTCGATGCTGTAGGGCTACTCCATAAGTATAAATTAAGGAGTATCATCATAGTTGACGACAAGAAACCAATTGGTATCTTGTCCGAGGACGGCATTTTATCTGCGATTACGTCCTCAGTTAATATCAAAGAAAAACCTATCGAAGAAAATCCAAAGGAGCTTGAAAAAGTGCTCAAACATACGGTGTCAAGTGTTATGGTTAAGATGGACAAACATGTAAAAAAGACGACGCCTGTCGAAACAGCAGTCAAGATAATGAACTCCTACGAGCTCGACCAAATTCCAGTAGTAAATAATAACAATGAATTAATCGGGACTTTGTTGCTTGACAACATACTTGAGTTTATGGATAGGGATGTCATCAAAAAGGAGATAGTTGAAAAGGAAGTAATAGAAACCGGAATTGACAAGCTTCTTGATTACATCGAGTCTCAAAAGGAGATTACAACAAAGGAAGCGGCAGAAGCCCTGAAAATGCCTTTGTCAGATGTGGAAAAGTTCGCAAGAATTTTAAAAGACCATGATTTAATTGATATTGATTTCTCACGGATAGGCACTATAAAATTAATAAAAAAAGAAAGGGAAGAAGTTTAGTTTATTTCTCAACCGAACCGAACAATGTTCCTGTGTCCAAGTGCTGCATGCCTGAATCGGGGTCTGTGTAGTTAAAGTCCGTTGTCAATGAATATGATGACCTAAACTCAACAGATGTGTTCCAATTACCTGATGTAGTGCAATTGCCATATGCGACATATATAGTGTTCGGTGAGATCGTGCCGTTGTAATCTCCACTACTTAATTTACATTTAACATTTTTGTAATACACATTGATACCATTCAAAGTCACTGTCTTCCCAAGCTGGTTCTGGAACGCTATTGACATATTTCCATTATTTTTAAGCGAGAAGTCAACGATTCTAAACTGTGCGAATCCTGTTTGTCTCTTTCCAGTCCATTGTCCTGGTGTAAACACACCGAGCGAGTACAATGAAGCCCCTACTATTATGACTATCAATATCGCCCAACCATATGTTAAAAGATATTCCAAAGCAGATTGTCCTTTTTTCATGTAATATCACCAAGATATGGGAACTAATTAATATATATAAAGATTTAGTCAAATCAAATTACCCTAATTCCGCCGAAGAAAGACGCTAATAATATCCTCGATAAATAAAACAATGCCAGAGAGACACCCACAAAAAAAGGGATATATCTAATACCATACTTCTCATCGCCTTTGTTTATCAAAGCTACAATGAACGACGCAAATATAGCTGTTATCAACAAATTGACATATGCGAATTTGTTCAGGAAATCTCCAGTGATACCTGACGATGCCAGCTTTATACCGGCGGGCGACTTTGTGGTTAAAAACTGCATTGAAATTGAATTGCTTAGCTTTGAAAGCACTCCCGCAAGCTGTATTGAAACCGCATATAATATAGGTGCTATCAAACAGGCCGCCATGAAGATGAAAATAGCATAAACAAAAATCATTGACGCGACTTCTTTTCTAATTGACGCAGTTTCCTTCAAGTCATTTGCCGTGCTCTCAAGCAACACCGACAAGTCTCCTCCTGCGTTTATGCCGTCTAATATCATCTGCATAGTTTGCTCGAGCAGTTTGGAGCGTATACCTTTTGAAAATCCAGAAAGAGCATCTACTAACGAGTCACCCGCAGCAATTTTCTTGCCGACTTTTTTAATTCTATCTGCCACAAAACCAAACTCAGGTCTGGCGCTTAAAAGAAATGCCTCTTCCGGAGCTATACCTCCCCTCAAATTCGAGGACATAAGCAAAAGCACATCAGGGAGCACAGACTCTACATATCTTGCCCTCTGCTCCGCAAGCAGGGAAACAATCATCAGCACCGTAGAGAAATAAACAAATAAAAACAAACCAACGGAAATTGCCGAATAGACAATATTATAACTGTTGTAAACAAAAAATGCAATGAAGGCAGAGAATAACATAGATATTATTAAATGTGTTGCCACAAATTTATCTGGTGGTGTTTTAATATTGGCGTAATCGAGCATTTGTTTTACTTTTTTCAGCTTTTTTTCCCCAAGCAATCTTCCTATCCGTTCTATCATCATACCACCAAAAGCGGGCGTTTCTCCCTTATAATTGAAATGAAAAATAACTGCAGTATAAATACAAAAAATGGAATTGCATAAAACACAATCTTAGGAACTTCCAATCCTGAAAACGAGCTCATCACAACAATTACCGTAATCCCCAAGCTTGGGATGACAACGGTGAACATCATGTACATTAGGATTATTGGATTCAATTCAGCCCCATAGTGCCTTAACATATTCTTATGCTCTTTTGTTAGAGAAGTGGTTATACTCCTTAGTATATCTGAAATACTTGCCCCCGCACGCATGTTATTTGTTATCTGCCAGATAACCCTCCTAAAGTATAAGGATGGATTTCTTAGCGCCATATTCTCAAGCGCGGTAGCATTATCTATCCCCGCTGAAATTTCCTTCACTGTTTTTTTAAATTCCTTTGAAACCTCGCCGAAATTTCCGTACGCCACACCGACCATAGCGTCGTATAATGGAATCCCAGACTTTATTTTAATGTAAATATATCTAAGAGCAAAAAGCAGGTCTTTTTCCAACAGCTTGATTTTTCTCATTAGCATAATCTTGAGGTAAAAAAAAGAGTATATCAAAACAAAAAAAGTTAGTATTGCCCCGCTTGTTACCGCAACTTTTAGAGAAGCCATTACTGCCCCTTTTGTCATCACACCAAGCGCAAAAAGAGGAACAAACACCATCAAAAAAGCGTATATAGTTGCAAAGAGCGCCATCGACAGATACTCTTCAGGTGAAATCTTTATCTCCAACTGCACCAAATTTGTTTTTACGCTTGGAAAAAAACGGGATAATCTAGCGCCAATTGGTAGAAAAATTGCGGATGCTTTCCTCATGGTTTCTTCTTTCATTGGCAAAAATGCAAAGAGCCTCATTTTTACTCTCCTAACTCTGAAAAGAAGTTGCCTAAAACTGCCTCAACCCCTCTTTTTTCTCTCATTGTTTTCATTAATTTTTCTTTATCCTTGTAGTATTCATTTACAACTTTCCCAACAGTGTTGACAGTATTTATATCATGTTCCACAATCCACTTGAGAATTTTTTTCTTTTCATTCAAATCTTCATCAAGCTTTTCCTTGCTCAATCCAGTGAACATTTTAATCTCTTGAATCAACCTCTTTGATTCACCCATCTTAACTTGCACATCTTTTTTCGCGTCCCATCTATAGAGCACATTTAATTTGACATCATTATTCGAAACAACTTCGGATATCTCAAACAATCTCCTTATATTCTTCCTGCGCTGCCTAAACATAATGGTGAATAATGGAAGAGAACGAATCAAATCCTTTGGGAGATTTATCGGCGGTGATGTAAGTCTCCTAAATGCCTCTTCTGAAGTGTTTGCATGAAGTGTCGCATAAACAGAATGCCCAGTGTTTAATGCCTCGAACAAAACTTCTGCCTCTTGTTGTCTCCTAACTTCTCCCACAACAATTCTATCAGGCCTCATTCTAAGGGAGTTTATCAACAAGTCAAGCATTGTGACTTCGCCTTTTCCCTCAGGATTAGGGTCTCTTGTTGTAAGGGGGACCCAATGCAAGAAGGTGGGTAGGTTAATTTCCCTTGTCTCTTCTATGCTAATTATCCTTTGATTTGGCGGTATGAACGGAAGAATTACATTTAGCATACTTGTCTTTCCACTTGCAGTTCCGCCGCCGATGATTATACTCATTTCATACTGAATTGCAAGCCATAACAACGCCGCAGTTTCATAATTTAGTGTTTTGTTTTTTATGAAATCAGTAATTGTCCAAGGCTTCCTCCTGAACATTCTTATAGTCAATGTGTTGCCTTTTGTAGAAATTGGGAACAGGGTAGCATTAACTCTGTCTCCTGTTATTAAATGGGCATCCATAAGCGGGTTTAAGATAGTTATCTGTCGTCCAACACGCCTGCCAACAATTGACGCATAATTTTTTATTTGTTCTTCGCTATCAACGATAATATTTGTTTGAAGCCAACCTAACTCTTTGTGATAAACCCAAATTGGTTCCTTACTGTCATTAATGACAATTTCTTCAAGATTTGTGTCATGAAGCAAAAATTCAATATTGCCTAATCCAAGCATTTCATTCAACAAAAAGGTCACACCAAAATCAACGACTTCATCAGGCGCTGATGGAAGCCCTTTTTTAATAAGTTCTGTTGCCTTATTAGAAAGCACATATTTAATTTTCTCAAATTCTGTTGGGTCCCTAAGAACTTCCAATTTAATTGGAACTGTGGATATCAACTTGTCCCTAACATCCTCAAAAAAAGCAAGTGTTGCGGGTTCCAATTTTGGCAAGTTAAGAGTGTAAATCGGAACAAATTTGCCTTCTTCCTTATTTATGGACACTGCTACTTTAGTAGTCCCAATACGAATTATATAATTTTTCATTGGCTTCCTCATTTTTGACCCATTAATTTAACTGTGAGCACCTTTATATTTTTTTAATTTCAATAGATTATTAGACACAATGATTTAAAAACAATCTAAACTTATACTAAATTAGAATGAACCACATCAAAAAGCTTGAAATATTTGGATTCAAATCTTTCTCTGGAAGAAAAGAAATCACTTTTCCTGAGGGATTGAACTGTGTCATGGGCCCGAATGGGAGCGGGAAGAGTAACGTAACCGAAGCAATATGCTTTGTTTTGGGAAAAGCATCTAAAAAGGATTTAAGGGCTGAAAGGCTTGGGGATTTGGTGTTCAATGGTGGAAAAAAACTTCCGCCAAGCAAATTCGCTAAAGTAACTATTATAATCGATAATAAAAACAGAAAGTTTCCTATCGATGAAGATGAGCTAAGAATAAGCAGGAAAGTTGATAAAGAAGGGAGAAGCTTATTCCGCGTAAACGGGAAAAGGGAGACAAGAGATTACGTAAAAAGTTTACTTGCTTATGCAAACATCGATGCTGACGGGTATAATATTGTCATGCAGGGGGAAATCCAAAAATTTGTTGAATTGTCATCTGACGAACGAAGAAAAATAATCGAGGATTTGTCCGGAATTTCTATATATGAAGAAAAAAAACACAAATGCCTTTTAGAAATAGATAAAGTAGAACAAAAACTCAAAGAAGCTCGCATCATCCTAAATGAAAAAATAAGACATATGGAGGAGCTAAAGAAAGAAAAAGATGAAGCTGAAAAATTCAAAGATTTAAATGAAAAACTAAGATACTCCAAAGCGGCAAGGATATTCAAGGAGATGGAGTATATAAATTCCGAAAGGCAGAAGCTTGACGAGAAATTAAAAGCAAAAGAAGAAGAAATAGATAAGTTAACTAATCAAAAAGCGGAGTTATCAAATAAAATAGAGGATATCACAAAAGAAATTGAAGAAATAAACAGCACAACAGAAAAGCTTGGCGAAACGGAACAGATAGAACTCAACAACCAAATTGAAAATTTGAGGATTAAAATCAATGAGCTCAACGCAGAAATAAAAGGAAAAAAGAATGAAATTATAAGAATCAATGAAAGAAAGAAGCAGATATTAAATGATATATCAATAAATGAGAAAAATGCGACACAATCAAAATTAAAAATTCCGCAGCTAATAAATGAAGGGGAAGAAATAAAATCAAAAATAAACCAGTTGAAGGTTGAGCTTAATAGGGTAAGCAACGCCGACAAGGAAAGGCTCGAGATAGCCTCAAAAATTAGTGAGATAGAAACAGAGATAGTTTCGATAAAAAATGAAATTTCTTCCTTTGAAGACAAACTTAATGAAATCAAAAAGGCAGAGACAACCAAAAAGGAGCTTTCTACAAAAGAGCGCTTGCTCAAGGAAAAGGCTGAAAATGATGCAAATCTCGCGATTAAATTGTCAAATCTAAAAAGCGAAAGGGAAAGATTAAACAAACAGCTTCATAACCTCGAAGGAAAGCGAGACGTGCTACTTGGATTATTGAACAAGGGAACACGCGCCGTCCTGGCGGCGAAAGAACGGGGAGAATTAAAAGGAGTCCATGGTTTGGTGTATGATTTGGCAAAAGTTGATGAAAAATATTCTATACCTATAAAAGTCGCGGCAGGTTCGAGAAGCAATGCAATTGTAGTCGATGATGTGAATGCCGCAAAAGAATGTATAAACTATTTGCGCAACAACAAACTTGGCGTGGCAACATTTCTTCCGCTTGATAAACTAAAAACTGAAAAAATCAAAAGGGAACCACCCAAGATTGAGGGTGTAGTTGATTATGCTATAAATTTAGTAAAATTCAGCAAGAAATACGAAAAGGTGTTTCAACACATACTTTCTGACACGTTAATCGTGGACTCAATAGAAACAGCAAAGAAAGTTGGCATAAACAGCTATAGGATGGTGACCCTAAAAGGCGATTTAATAGAACGAAGCGGAGCAATTTCAGGAGGGTATAGACAAAAGGGAACACTTGGATTCAGCAGCGAGCCTATCGATGAAAAAATTGAAAAAATAAAATCAGAATTAAGCGAAATTGCTTCGAGTATCTCAACAATTGAATCCAAAAGAGAAACATTAATCGAAGAGATTACAAATATGCGGGGGGAGATATTCCATCTTAGTGCGTCAATTGAGGGAATCAAAGAAGTTGATGAGACTAAGTTTGAAAAGTTAAAGGAGAAACTTAAAGAGAAGGAGGATGAGAAGAAATCTCTAGAGGATAAGATGAAGAACCTTCCAGTAAAAGTGGATGATTCTCTAATCAAAAAGCTGAATTACCAGATAAATGAAATGCAAAACAAGTTGAATGAGATAGAAGCAAAGAAAGGTGGAATCAAATTTGAAATTGAAATCTCTCAAAAAGATTTGGAGCATTCTCAAAAGTTGCTCAAAGACTTGGAGAAGGAAGAAAACTCTTTCAAAGAAGCAATTGAAAAATCCAGTATTGAGCTGAAAACTTTCAACAAAGAGCTTGAGAAAAAAATTGAAGAAGAAAAGAAATTTCACACAAAATTAAGGGAGTTGTATGACAAAAGAAACAAACTCAATGAAAGAATAAAACAAATTGAAATAAAAAGGGCAAGAATAGACGAAAAGATTGAAAAGTTAAAAGATGACTTCAACAACTTGAAGCTTAAAATAGCAGAAACAAATGCGAAACTTGAAGGCAAGCGCACTGCAATGGAAGAATTTTCAGACATAAAGATAGAAAAAGTAACGAAAAGTGTTAATGAGCTTGAAAGCGAGATTAAACATTTAGAATCTATAATATCTCAATTTGGAGCTGTCAATCTCCGCGCCCTTGATGTTTACAACGAAGTCGAAAAGGAATACAACGAACTAAAAGCAAAGTATGACAAGCTTGATGAAGAAAAGAATGAGATTCTAAAAGTCATGGATGAGGTAGAGGAGAAGAAAAGGGAATCTTTCCTTGAAACATACAACAATGTCGCGAAGAACTTTGAAAGGGTGTTCTCAATTCTTTCGCCAAACGGAGAGGCAAAACTTGTAATTGAAAACGAAGAGAATCCGTTTGAAGGTGGACTTGATATAATCGCCCGTCCCGGAGGAAAAAAATTCATATCCCTTAGAGCGATGAGCGGGGGCGAGAAAACACTGGTAACCCTCGCATTCATATTCGCTGTTCAGGAATTCATACCATCTCCATTTTACATAATGGACGAAGTTGAAGCAGCTCTTGACAGGGAAAACTCAGAAAAACTTGCCCAGCTTTTGTCGGAATATTCAAAAACCTCGCAGTTCATAGTCGTAACCCACAACGACGCAATTCTTTCATATGCAGATACAATATACGGAGTGCACATGAACCAACTTGGAGAATCACAAATAGTTTCCGTCAAACTACCAAAAAAATAAAAAAAATTAAATTAAATCTTTAGCCGCTACTGCAGCTGTTATAATACCAATAACCCTTGCAACAAAACCCAATATAGGTATTATTGACAATAGACTCATTATAAAAGTAACAACATCTAAAGTCAACGTTTTTTTGCTCCACATCACAGAGATAATCATCGATATCAACGTCATTGGTATTACCCACCACATAGAGAACAGATATCCTAATGGAATTAACCCAATCGCGAATCCTGCTGCCGCCAAAATCTCAAAAACCAAGTGTACTGTATTCATAGCTGCTTTGTTTTTCAATTCCACGACTTTTCTCTTTGGTGCTCTTTTAGCTGTTTTTCTTTTCGTTGTCTTTTTCTTTGCCATATAAGATTAAAATGAGTTACATATTTAAAACTTTAGAAATGGGCCCGCCCGGACTTTCGTGCAAGCCTTTTCTTAAAAAGAAAAGCCTTGAGGGAAAAGAAATTTCTTTCCCTGCAGGCTTTCTTTCCTAAAGAAAGGCTGCTTTCGAACCGGGGATCTCCCGCATTTTGAACACCCTTCTTTCCGTAAATGCTTTCTTGGAAGAAAGGGTTTCGTCAAGCGGACGCCATAGCCACTAGGCCACGGGCCCATGAAAAGAAAAGTAAGATTATCATTTTTAAACTTTTGTGGAAGGGATTGTTACTCTTTTGCTATTTCCCCAACAAAATTCCCCCCTGGGGGAGATGTCGTATAAATAGTAGATACATCCACCAATCCAGATATTGTTAGTCCACGCACTTCAGGTATTTTAGGCTTCCAAAATTTAAGGCAGTCATTAAATGTTGGCAAAACACATCTATCTCCTCTAAAACCAATGTACCTATCCTCTGCCACTTTCTTATACTCATCAAACACATCACCGAACAATGCTTTTAAGAAAGAATTGTCTCTCCTATCGTATGATTTTGATTTTTTGAACTCCTCGCCTTCAAGTGAATGATACAATTCCTCGCTAATCATAAGGGAATATTCATTTTTTCTCCCCTCAAGAGCAGCCATAAGCAATGTGTCTCCATCTATAACTTTAATCTTATCCTCAAAATACGCAACACCGTTATACACACCAAAGTGTGATTCATTCCACCACCAAACCTTATCATGATTGGCATCTCCACTCGAATAAACTTCAAGTCTTTTGCGTGCTATTTGTTCAATAGTCATTGGGGTTCTCCCATCAGCTCTAATTGCGTGAATGGCATCCTCAAGGGGACCTGTGTATAATTTGTATTTATCAATACCATTTACTTTTTCTAAAAAATCCATATCAATCACCCCTATTTCAAAAAAAGTAATGACTAAAGAGTTATAAATATTTCGCCACATACAATTCGGAACACTGAATCATTAAACTTTACCAAAAAGCTTTTTCTCAAGCTCAAAATCGGTTTCGTACCTCGGACAGGTGTGCCCATAGTACACAAATTTTCTGTAGTGATTGCAATGTTCTCCATCAGCGAAACAAATTTTATCCTTGTTCATAAACGGACACGGATTCTTGTCAAGAGAACTAAACACATAGGCAAACTTCTCAATAAAACTCATGCCCGACGTGTCAAATTCCCAATTGAACGGCTTCACACCATTTAGTCTCGACAAAATATCTTTAATCGTCAGCTTCTCAACTTCATCTTCATTTTCATCAACAAAGAATATGCCTTCTTCATTAACCCAGTATGAAAACCTTATCCTTCCGCCTTTCCACACCCCAATTCCTGTTTTAATGCCTGTTGCTACTTCGGATAATGAGCTTAACATTTGTTTGTACACACCATTAATACTTTCACTTTCAGTGTAGTTATCAACAATATACTCCAGTCCATTCCCTGGGTAAAGTTCAAGCGAGATGTCTTTGCCGTTATTGTTCCACCAAATTTTTAGAAAAGATTTTTTAAGCAGGTCATCCGCAATAACTTCGGCAAAATATTTTCTATTTCCTATTTCTTCTATGTACATGTGAATATTAATGAAAATGTTGATTATTAATTTTTCTAAAAAAAGCGCCGGGGGTGAGAAAATCGGAGCTTCTCTTTCCCGAGGGTTTCTCTTCGCAAGAGAAAGGCTCTTTCGAACTCACGGATCCCGAAGGAAACTGGCTGACTACGACCCACGGAAATTTCTTTCCGTGCACGCTTTCTTTCTAAGAAAGGGTGCTAGCAGGCCAGCGCCATAACCAGATAACCCATCACCCTCTTCTTTTCCGTCCACGCTTTTCTTTTAAGAAAAGGGTGGTGCTAGGCGACCCCGGCATAATCCAATAGAATGAATAAACCCCTTATATTTCTTTCGCAGCAAACGTTTTTCCAAGGAAAAATATTTACCAAAAAAAGAGCTCTAAAAGGATAAAGATATAACTACAAAGATTATTAGAGAGATTATGACAAATGTTTTCATCATACACGGCGCATTTGGGCATCCGCAGGAAAATTGGTTTCCTTGGCTGAAGAAAGAACTCGAGAAGGTGGGTTGCAAAGTCTTTGTGCCAAAATTCCCGACACCAGAAGGGCAATCCTTAGAAAATTGGCTAAATGTTTTCAAAGATTATGAAAAGTATGTTGACGAGAATACAATTTTTGTTGCTCACAGCATTGGACCCTCATTTGTATTGCATCTTTTAGAGAAGTATAAAACCAAAGCTACTTTTTTAATAGCGGGTTTCCTCGGAGCACTAGGTTTCGCCGAAGTCGATAAAATCAATTCAACCTTTTTCGAAAAGCCGTTTGACTGGAAGAAAATAAAAGAAAACTGCAAGAACATTTTTGTAATCGGTTCTGACAACGACCCTTATATTCCTTTAGAAAAAACTTATGAACTCGCGGAAAAACTTAATGTGAAACCAATAATAATTCACGGCGCTGGGCACTTCAACGAAAAAGCGGGGTACACAAAGTTTCCATTTTTGCTTGAAAAAATAAAAGAATTTCTTAAATAAGTTTTCACATATGTAAAAAAGTGTTTCTTTTGGTGCAGCTTTCTTAGCACCCTTTTGGAAAAAGCGTGCACGGAAAAAGAAGTTAATAGGCGAGCACACCAGCCATCGAGAAGCCGCACCAGGAGCAGTCCCCATACCTTTTCTCCACCCCGTATCCCAAGAGCATATGCTACTCCGCTTAGTGCTGCTTCCTTCCGGACCTCGCACGGTTCACAGAATAACACATCCCTTGGGGCGAGGCTTCGCAGATACGGCATGAGCTTACTCAAAATGTGACAACCCTCAAGCTGGCTTCGGCTCCCCTAAGGACGGTTTGGGATTGACAGGCCACGCCCAACGGCCCACCTAGCTCGCCCAAATAAAATAAGAAAAAAGAGGTTAAAAAGTTTTCTAAGCGCTTCCCAAGTCAGCAGCTGTCAATATCTTCAATCTTCTGCTGGTGCCCGTCGCTCCTTCCGCTACGACTGTGTTCACGGACGAACGTTCGATGAACCTTATCATTTCAGGCGTAACCTGGCCGTCCATAACAATCATGTTTATTTCCGGAAGGCTCCTTATCGCGTTCTTGAGCTCTTTTGTAGGAACTTTGCCAAGAATATTCATGTCCGCGTCAAGCAAGTACGCCCCGCGTGTTCCTATAAGCTCGTCGAGCATTTTCTTGAACTGCTTCGCGTATTCAGGGTGTATGTCGCGCTTCCTTTGCTGCTGTCTTTGTCGCTGTGGTCTCCTGTCATCATTTCTGTCATTCCTCTGTGGCTTGCTGCTGTGAAGGTTTCCGTTTCGTGAGCTTTCACCCATCTCCTCCTTGAACTGGTCCAAAGGTATCTTTGACCTCAAGCACTTGTGAATTTCCTTCTTTGTCAATTCTTCAACTTCCCTTCCTGACGGTGCCATAGCTACAAAGTCAATGTCGCCTACTGCCATAAGTTCCCTTACAATCAAGTTTCCTCCTCTGTCTCCGTCAACAAATACTGTTGTTGTTTTTGTCTTCGTCAGCTCGGCGACTGTTGGCGGCACCGAAGTTCCGTTCAACCCTATTGCGTTCTTGAAACCATGCTTAAGCAAATTTATTACGTCAGCTCTTCCTTCAACAACAATTATGTCATCGCTGTCTTTTACATTAGGCCCTGCTGGAACTTTGTCTTTCCCGTAATTGACAAGCTCCATTCCCCTGACTGTCTGCTTCAATTCTTCCATGAGCTCCGCGGAATCAGGTCCCTTGTCAATCATGTTCTTCAAGAGTTCCTTTGCCCTTTCAATGACATACTCTCTTTTGGTTACCCTGACATCCTCTATGTTCTCTATTACAAGTTTCGCGTTACATGGTCCAATCCTTTGGATTGTCTCAATAGCTGACGCGACAATGGCTGTCTCTGCCATATCCATAGAAGAAGGAATTGTTATTTCTCCATCTGCTTTTCCACCTTTGTTTTGAAGATTAACTTCTATTCTACCTATTCTTCCTGATTTTTGTAGTTCCCTCAATTCGAGGTCTGTTCCCAAAAGCCCTTCTGTCTGTCCGAAAATAGCTCCAATGACATCCGGCTTTTCGACTGTTCCATCAACATGTATCTTCACGCGAATTATATACTTCGCGGATACAGGTGCAATTTTACCCATAAAGTTCGCCTCCTTTTAGCCAAAGACGAGAAATAGCTACTTGCTTACCTAGTTGGGCATTTATACCCCAATTCATTGGTGATTAAGTGATTATGATGATCTCGCCAATTGGCATTTAATTATGAGTTTGGTAAGGTGATTATGATGGCCCGCAACTATCCGGCTATCACGTGTCAAGCCAGCACCTTCGCGGGCCAAAAATCAAGTGGGAGTAAACTATACTCATAGGCGAAGCTCTGCTCGAGCTCCTCATATAGAGACCGGCCCACTTGACTAAGCCTTGCCGTTATTGATTAAGTTACATAGTTTTATAAAACTTTCCATTCACTACCCAAAAGAAACGACAAATATTTAAATAATGTTCTTGAATATACTTGTTATGAAAAATCTCGAAGAAATATCAAATGAAGATTTGGCATTTATTCCATTTAAGAGATATACCTTAATTGGAGAAAGAAATTACACCCTAATTAATAGAGATTACAACGAAAGGAGTACAGCTTCACTTCTTGAATTTTTCAAGCCAGGACAGTCATGGCAGGCAATTGAAATAGGTGGTTACACAAGTTACGCAAATGAAGATGAAAAAAGAATGATGTCCTTACTGAAAGAATTTATGCCGGGACAAGAACATCACTTCTTAAAAAAATATTAAAGGAATCTCTGCATGTTGAAAAATGCCTTAACCTCATTCTCAACGGTGTGCATATCTGTGACAACCTTCTGCTTCCATGTCTCGAAAGTCGAACGATAGAAATATGTATCATATATACCTTTAAGGAATTTCATCATTGGATTTGTTTCCCATCTGTTTTCGTAATCAGTCTGTATGAAACATTTTATTTCCAACTCGATTGTACCATAATTTTTCGTTGTCTGAACGCCCTCAACAACTACTTGCTTTTTCTGCAATCCCAAAACTAATGTCTTTGCGAAAATCCTGAATAATGAATAATCATCGACCTTCTTGTAACAGTTCCATTCAATCTCCACTTCATCCCCTTCGGGCTTTGTCTTGTTGGTATACTTTTGCTCCT